>CALBTQ010000558.1 GCA_937967875.1 uncultured Pseudomonadota bacterium | reverse complement strand
CTGACCTTCAAAGCACAGCTTTCGCCTACGGCGAAAACTATGGCACCCGGAAAGATGATCATTCTGATCACATTTGCACTCAATCCATCACCGCCAGGCGGAAGCCGTCGGCCTGGGCGACCAGGTCGCCGCTTTTGAAGACGGCGCGGACGCGACCGACGTTCTTTACGTCGGCAAGCGGATCGTCGCTCAGTAGCACGAGGTCGGCGCGTTTGCCCGGTGCGATCGATCCACACTTGTCGGCGACGCGGCAGTAGGCGGCGTTGTCGAGCGTGGCGGCGCGCAGGGCGCGGGCGGGCGTCATGCCCAGGCGCACGAGCAGTTCCATTTCCAGGTGCAGCATGCCGGGGAAGTCGAAGGGCACACCGCTGTCATTGCCGATGCCCAGGGGCGCGTCGGCGGCGATGAGCCGTTGCGCGTTGGCGCGCGCGGTGAGCAGGCCGCGCGTGGCCAGTTGCGGATCGAAGGCGATCAGCCGTTTGTTTTCGGGCAGCGTGTAGTCGCCGCTTTCGTAGAAGCGACGGATGTCCAGTTGTTTTTTCGCGATGGCCGGCGTGGCGTGCAGCGGAATTTGCGGCGTGAGCGCTTTTTCTTTCCACGCGAGAATGTCGAGGATTTGCGGATCGTCGCACAGCGGATCGCCGGGCGAGGCGAAGGCCATGGCGACGCCGACCGAGAGCGTGGGGATCTGCGGCGTTTTCGCCTCGAGCGTGCGCTGCAATTGTTTATCGGTGAGCGGTTGATCCATGACAACGTGCTCGAGGCTGTTCACGCCGAAGGCCAGCGCGCGATCGAGCCCCTGACCATAGAGGTGATGGCAGCCGACGGGCAAGCCCTGTTTGGCGGCCTCGTCGAGGATCGCGTGCAGTTGGTCGTCGGACAGTTCGGCGAGTTTGCCGCGGCCGTAGACGAACGAGCGGTCGTCCATGGCGATTTTCACCCAGTCGGCGCCGTAGTCGCGTACGCGCTTGACCGCGTCGCGCGCCTGCGCGGCGTTCTTCGCGCGGATGTTGGGATAGCCCATCAGCGAGCCGACGAACCAGTTCACGTCGCCGATGAAATCGGGGTAGCCGTCGGGCACGGTGATGATCGACATCGCGGTGAGGATGTGCGGGCCGAGCAATTCGCCGCGCTCGATGGCGACGCGGTCCTGGGCGATCATCTTGGGCATCGCGCCCATGTCGCGGACAGTGGTGACGCCCCAGGCGACCGCGTCGGCGTAGTTTTGCACGATCTGGTCGCGCGCCGCGCCCATGTCGCCCAGACCGATGTTGATGAACGAGGGCGAGCAAATGTGGCAGTGGGCGTTGATCAGGCCGGGAATCAGATACGCGCCGCGACAGTCGATCGGCCGCGCCTGCACCAGTGCGGGGTCGCGATCGGGATGCACGCCGCGAATGAGGCCACTTTCGATCAGCACGCTGTGGCTAGGGAGGATTCGGCCGGCGGCGACATCGACGACCCGCACGTTGGTCAACGCGACAGCTTCGCCGGGCAGCGTGGGCAACAGCGACGCGGGGCGTGTGGGCGCGCAGGTTATGCCGCAAACCGACGCGGCTCCGGCGCCGGCGAGCATGGTCAGGACCTGACGACGGGTGAACTCGTGTTTCATGATCGGCGCCTTTGCAGTGGGTGGGAACGGCAATAGCGCACTGTAGCGGAAAGCGCCGGGGGAAGGCAAGGTTCGCGCGATGGTCGGGTAATACGCCGGTTTAGAGAAGAGTGCCATGGTCTTCGAAGGAACATTGCTGTGTTTAAGTGATTACGAGCACAGCTTTCGCCAGGGGCGAAAACTATGGCACACAAGTAACAAGTTATGAGTTATGAATGAAAAGTTATAAAATGATATAATACCACTAACTTGTCACTCGGCACTTATCATTAATAACTGGCTTCGCCTGTGTGCCACACTTTTGGCGAAGCCAAAGGTGTGCTTTCCGCAAAAGCACGGCCATGCCCTGCGGGCAAGACCGCGGCACCCGGATCAATATCCTTAAGTGAAACGGGCGCCCCGAGGGGGGCGCCCGCTGTGTGTTCGCGTAAGTTGCGGGATCAGGATTCGTACATGCCTTCGATCTCTTTGGCGAAGTACTTGTTGACGATCTTGCGGCGGACTTTCATCGTCGGGGTCATCATGTCGTTTTCCTGGGTGAACTCGACGGCCGAGAGGTGGAATTTTTTGATCGACTCGAACTTGGCCAGTTCGGCGTTGACCTTCTCGACGTCCTTGGCGATGAGTTCTTTGACCTCGGGCTTTTTCACCAGGTCGGCGTGGTCGTTGTAGCCGATGCCTTTTTCCTTGGCCCATTTTTCCAGGGCGGGGAAGGTGGGCACGATGATCGCAGTGAGGAACTTACGCTTGTCGCCGATGACGTTGACCTGCTCGATGTAGGGTTGCAGCTTCATCAGGTTTTCGATGTTCTGCGGCGCGACGTTCTTGCCGCCGGCGGTGACGATCAGGTCCTTTTTGCGGTCGGTGATCTTCAGGAAGCCTTCGCCGTCGATCACGCCGATGTCGCCGGTGTGGAACCAGCCGCCTTCGAGCGCCTCGGCCGTGTCTTCCTCGCGCTTCCAGTAGCCCTTCATGACGTTGGGGCCCTTGACGAGGATTTCGCCGTCGTCGGCGATCTTCACCGTCACGCCGGGGATGACCTTGCCGACCGAGCCCATGCGCACGGCGTCGGGAGTGTTGGCGGTGATGATGGGCGTGGTTTCGGTCAGGCCGTAGCCTTCGTAGATGTGCACGCCGATGGAGAAGAAGAACTCGAACAACTCAGGAGCCAACGGAGCGCCGCCGCTGATGGCGAAGCGCATTTTGCCGCCGAGGTTGGCTTTGATCTTGCTGAAGACCAGCTTGTCGGCCAGGTCGTACTGCAGTTTGAGCGCGAGGGGCGGAGATTTTTTGTCGAGTTCGTATTTGAGATGTTGTTTGGCCACGCCGACCGCCCAGTGGAATAATTTCTGTTTCAGCGGTGGATAGCCCTTCACGTTGTCCATGATGCGCCCGTGCACTTTTTCATAGATGCGCGGCACGCTGATCATGATCGTGGGTTTGATTTCCTGCAGGTTGTTGCTCAGCGCGTCGACCGACTCGGCGTAGGTGACCGTCGCGCCCAGGTACAGCGGGCCAAAGTGGCCGGCGGTGCGCTCGAGGCTGTGCGAGAGCGGCAGGAAGCTGAGGAAATCCTCATGGGGCGTGATCGGCACCACGGAGAGCACCGAGGCGCAGTTGGACAGGAAGTTGCCGTGGGTCAGCATGACGCCCTTGGGATTGCCGGTGGTGCCCGAGGTGTAAATCAGCGTGGCGACGTCGTCGTGCGTGCTGGCTTCGATCATGCCCTGCAGCGCTTCTTTCTTTTCGTAGCGCCGGCCCATTTCCTTGATTTCTTCGAGCGTCTTGACGCGCGGATCCTTGTCGGTGATGCCCTCGATGGGATCGAAGATCACGATGCTTTTCACGCGCGTGATGTCGAGGTTCTTGCTCGTAAGCTTGGTGAGCTGGTTGTTGTTGGAGAGCATCACAAAGTCGGATTCGGAATTGTTGATGATGTACTCGCACTGCGCCGGGGTGTTGGTCGCGTAGATGGTGACCAGAATGGCGCCGAGGCACTGGGCGGCCAGATCGGCGAAGGCCCATTCCGGCCGGTTTTCCGAGAGCAACGAAATGCGATCGCCGCGTTTGACGCCCAACGCGAGCAGGCCCAGCGCGATTTCATCAACGATGTTGTTGACCTGGTTGTAGGTCAACGGGATCCACTGACCGTCGCGTTTGTAGCGCATGTAGGTTTTTTCGCCGAAACGCTGGACACGGTCTTTCCACATTAACGCCAGATTCTTCTCTATCTGCATAGTCAAGCTCCCAAAAAAGGTTGCGGATTTACTCAGAGGTTGGGTCTTTTTGCATAACAAAACCGGCGGATTCCGTCAATCGAATAATGCTTATATCAAGCGGATTTCTGCGCATATCTTCCAATATTTATCGCGAAAAGGGCCGTCGGCGGGAGCGAGTCGGCGGGCCCGAAGCATGGGAAAAGTACGGGAAAAAACGGTGCGGGGGCGAGGGGAAACGAACCGGTTTTGCGTCGCGGGAGGCGCTCGGGGGCCGACGGGCCATGACGCAGCGAGTTACGAATTCGCTTGACACGATTAGTGCCGGATCATTACAGTAACCGCAACATGTTGAATAAGTCCGCCGTAAAGGACCTTTTTCTCAAGCGCTCTCTCCCGTTTTTTCTCAGTTTTTTCCTCACTTCAACCGACAAGATAAGCGGAAGCGTAGCGGCGGACCATGATGAATGAGGACCGAAAATGAGCATTACCATTGTTCAGAAAAGCGACCTGAACATTCGGAAGAAAAACGCCAAGTTCGGACTGGTGTTGGCCGGCGGCGCCATCAGCGGCGCAGCGTACAAACTCGGCGGACTCAAAGCTCTGTCGGACTTGATGGTCAATCAGGACATCACCGATTTCGATTTGTTTGTCGGTCTGTCGGCGGGCGCGTTGATCGCCGCGCCGTTGGCCACCGGCGTTTCGCCCGAGGAGATGCTGAAAAGCCTGGACGGGAAATCCAACAAGCTGTCGCAGTTCACGCCGTTCGATTTCTACAACCCGAATTTCAGCGAGTTCATCCAGAAGCCGTTGCAGTTGATTTTCGACACCAGCACGACGCTGCCGCGCTTTTCGATCAATTTTCTTTCGATGCTCTTTTCGCCGGACCGGCATTTCTTCAAGACGCTGCGGCAGACGCTGTCCAGCCCGAAATACAAAAACATCGACCTGCTGCTCAAGCTGTTGGTGAAGATCGCCGCCGCAAGCAAGTCGCTGCCCAAATGGGCCGATTACGTGCCCTCGGGCATTTTCGACAACACGAAAATCGAAGCGTATATCCGGCGCAACCTGGAGCGGAATCATCTGAAAAACGATTTCCACGACCTGTACCAGCGCCGGCGCAAGGAACTGTACATCACCGCCACGAACCTCGATTCGGGCGAGGTGGTCGTGTTCGGCCACGACGAATTCAACGACGTGTCCATCAGCGAGTCGATTCAGGGCTCGACGGCGCTGCCGGGCTTTTACAAGCCGGCGCGGATCAAGGGCGTGGATTACGTGGACGGCGGCGTGGCGGCGACGGCGAACATCGACGTGGCGATCAACCACGGCGCGGATCTGATCATCTGCTACAATCCGTTCCGGCCGCTGAAAAACGAATTGCTGGTGCATTGGTACAAGGACATCGACCAGTACATCACCGATAAGCCGCACCTGGCCGCGGGCGGCATGGTCGCGGTGATCAACCAGGTGTTCCGCATGCTGCTGCATCACCGGCTGCACCAGGCGATGCAGACCTATGCGTCCGACCCGAACTTCATGGGCGACATCCTGCTCATCGAGCCCGACGTCAACGACGTGCAGTACTTCGCGATGAACCCGGTGAACTTCTGGCAACGCGGGCGGGCGGCCGAACGCGGCTTCCTGTCGGTCAAGCAGTCGCTGGAAGAGCAGTACCCGCTGATCAAGAAAATCCTCAACAGCTATGGCGTGGAAACCTCGATGATCTACATCGAGGAAGACGCGAAGAAGATCCAGGCCAGCCCCTACGACGAGGCGATCGTCGGCGTGCTCGGCAAAGAGCGCATCAAGCGGGATATCCGGCTGGTGATGTAGCCAAGCCAGGGATAATCCCCGGCAGGAATAATTCCTGCACTTATATTTCATTCATTGTGCGGAACTTCGGCCGGCGCGGCAGGGCCGCGCGTGGGCGTCTTTGCTTGTCGTCGCCAGATCCTAGGGTCACGCCCGAGGATGACGGAAAGGATTGTCATGCCCGCGCTGTGTGCCGCACTTTTGGCGAAGCCAAAGGTGTGTGAATATTGCTGTCGATTTCTTCTAGTAAACCGTTTCCGTTTTTTTGGCATCGGTCATGGTGAAGGCGTGTTCCATGTGGATGCGCATGGTGAGTTTGTTGAGTTCGCCCTGGTCGGGGATCATGTCGGCGGGCAGATCCATCGACATGGACATATCGGTGATCGTATGCGAGTTGACGGCCATGCCGTTTCGCTCGTCGAGGATCATGGAGCCCGCGGAGGTTCCCTGTTCAAATTCGAAGTTCTGGCCGTTGAAGTTCAGCGGCTGACCGTTGGGATTTTCCGTGAAGTTGATGAGCACATCGATGAACGCGTGGCCGTTTTCGCGTTTGGTCAGCGTGTAGCGACCGGTGCCGGCCATCGGGACGATCGCGCGCAGATCGTAATCCTTGGTCCATGATTCGCCGACGGCCACCGGCTCCTCGGGGTACATGCCGGAATTGGGCAGCATGTTCTGCTTCATCGATTCTTCGTTCATCGTTTCCTTGAGCTTTTTCATCAACACCTGCCGCTGCATCTGATCGATCGGGCCGAGGCGCTCGATGACTTTGTCGAACAGCTCGTCCAGGCCGGTGAAATCGACGATTTTGCTTTCTTCGTCGAGGGTCATGACGAAGGTATGACCGACCATGGCGCTGAGCGGATTGGAATCGCCGCTGTCGGTCGCCGAGTCGAATTCCTGGTACATGCCCATGGTGCTCATTTCGTTGCGGAAGCGCTCGATCGTGTAGTTCAGGCGCCAGGTGTTGTGGGGCAGGCGTTTGACCACTTCGATGCGCGTGTCCATTTCGGTGTTTTGTTGGACTTTTACTTCCACGCCTTCCATGTTGCCGAATGGCACGGTGATGGTGACGCGGACCGATTCATGAGCGGTGAATACGTCGCCGACCTGCAGGTTGAGGCGCGGATGAAATTTACTCGCGCCGTAAACCCCGCCCATCGATTGGCAGGCGGCGAGGGCCGCGACCAGACACAACAACAGAAAAACGCGCACCATGTTTTTCATGGAAAACCTCGTTTGGGATTGTTGCAACGGAACCGCCGGCACCGTAGCACGAACGTTACTTTTTCGTCAAAGTGAATCGGAGAAGAGAGTCAAGGGCCGCCGTCGCGCAGGAGAAATGGAAGATAAAGAAATTAAATTAGTATCCTGTCCCGAATTTAATGAACTCCCGCAGGGCGGCGCCGCGTTTTTCCCAGGTCCATTGGGCGACGGTTTGCAGGATGTTGGCGCGGCAACGGCGGTGCAGATCGTCGTCGGTGCACAGGCGCGTGAGGGCCGCGGCGAGAGCGTCGACGTCGCCGAAGGGCGTGAGCAGCCCGGTTTGTTCGTGAGAAACGATCTCGGCGGTGACGGGCGCGTCGGCGGTCACCACGGGCAGGCCGGCGGCGAAGTATTCCTGGATCTTCAGCGGCGAGGTCAGATAGCGGTTGAAGAAACAATCGAGCATCGGCAGCACGCCAACGCGGGCGCGGGCCAGCACGGCGGGCACCTGCGCGGCGGGCACGTGGCCGGTGAATTCCACACGACTGTTGAGGCCCAGTTCAGCGGCCGTCTTACGCCAATGGGCGAGCCAGTCGCCGCCGCCGACGATCAACAGGTTGACCCGCGGAGCTCGTTGCGCGGCTTCCAGTAGCGATTGCAGCCCCTTGTGCGGATGCAACTGGCCGAGGTAGACGACCACCGGATCGTCGCTCACCGGCGGCAGCGTTTCCAGCGGCTGCATCGCGGTGGGCACGGCGCGGCAGGGCACGCCGGGGTAATCGCGGCGCATCAACTCGGCGGTGGCTTCGCGCAGGGTGATCAACCCGGTCAAGCGGGGAAGGGTTTTCTTTTCCAGCAACGCCAGAGCCCGTTCGGCGACGAGCTTCTTCTTGGAGATCATCCACTCGGCGCCGGACCATTTGCGTTCGATGTCGCTGTACCAGTCGTGGGCCTCGTAAAACAGCGGGAACGGCAGCCGATGAAAGACCAGGTAAGCGGCCAGTTTGAGCGTGCGTACGATGACGGCGTCGGGCCGCCGGGCGAGCAATTCGCACAGCACTGCGCGGTAGTATTTGCCGGTGCGGGTGATTTTCACCGGGCCGATTTTGTAATGCGGCGTGCCGGGCAGAACGATGCGCAGGTTGTCGGGCGGCGTGACGCCGTAATAGGCGAGCGCCTGCTCGATCGTGCGTTCGGCGGAGGGCATCATCAGCGTGCAGGCGGCGCCGGCGCGCGCCAGGCCGACGGCGGTGGAAAGTGCGAAGACGCTCCCGGCCATGGGCGACGGGAACGGGTCGGTGTGCACGTACGCGATATTCATCATGCCTCAACAAATAGACGGGCTGAAAACGAGCCAGCGCACATAACACCATGTTTAAGGGAAAATCAAGAGAGGCGAGGGTGGAGAATTCACCAGGGACATGTGGAAAATAGTATAATGCCTCCAATTACGAGGAGATCTCATGGAAAAAAAACGGAAGAATTACCACCTCGGTGAATTGATCGTCATCGGCGTGACCTTCTTTCTATTCATCGTCGCGTTGTTTGTGAAGGGATTTACCAAGGAGTTGCTTTTGGAGACCGGCGTTTTTCTGGTGTCGCTCAAGCTGATACTCAATTCGCGTAAAAACTCAATTTATTCGCAGCGGATACTGAGCGAATTGGCTGAAATTAAAAGCCGGATCGGCGACTAGCGATCACTCCGGCCGGGGGAAGCTCGTGTGGTAAAGGGCGCCCAGGCCGACAGTGAAAAGGTGAACGGTGTCGTCAGCGGTGTACAGCAGCGTGCCGGCGGTTCGTTGGGCCTGCAGTTGATCGACGATGAAGTAGCGCCAACCGGCGTCGTCGCGTTGTAGATATTCCAGTTGATCCGGCGAGCCGGCGTCGTAATAGGCGATGCCCAGGCGGCCGAGACGGTCGGCGGCGATGGTCAGCGCGAAGGATCCGCCGGTCTGCAGGTTCTCCTCGCTCCACACGCCGGCGTCCTTTTGCTTGAACACGAGGCCGTACTCATCCGATTGGGAAACGGTCGATAGAACGTCGTTGTGAATCGCCAGATAGTGCGGCGAGAAATCCATTACCGTCAGCGGCTCATACTGCCAGGAACCGTCGAGCCAGAAGAGGCCCGATTCGGAGTAGTAGCCGTAGATGTCGATCCAGAAGGAATAGAAGGAAACGATCGGACGGTCGAGGCTGTCCAGGACGATATCGCAATAATGCGCTTCGACGTTCGCGCCCAGGGTCGTCCATTCCCATTCGCCGGAACCGTTGGTCCCATAATACAGGTCGTAGGCCTTGCCGACAGCGATATGCACTGCGCCGTCGCTGTCGACGACCAGATCGCCGACCATCGCCAGGCCGGAATCGTCGAACGTGGTGAACTGCCAGTCGCCGGCGGCGTCGGTGGCGTACACCAGATGGTTGTCGTAGGTGTGATACAGCAGATGCCGCGCGCCGGAGTCGTCGATCGCCAAGCGCGGATAGGCGGTCTGATAGGGCCCGGTTTCGAGCTGGACGACCTCTTCGATGTTCCACCCTTTATCGCCGGACGTGGCGATGCACACCATGTCGTCGTCGAGGCGATGATAAACCACGCAGAGGTTGTCTTGCCCGTCTTTGGCGGCGGAAACGAGCGTGTTGTCGTCGATATGACCGGGGGCGTCGAGCAGTTCGGTCGCCCAATCGCCGGCGGCGTTCGTGGCGTAATGAAGGTCGTATTTGTCGATGTCGCCGAGCAGATGCAGCGCGCCGGTCGAGTCGAATTTTGCGGCGCTCAACGCCAAGGGCATGGTGATCGCGGTGGGCGTCCAGGCGGCGCCGTCCCAAACGGCAGTGCGGTACTCGCCGTTGATCATGTACAGCAGGAGCGGCCGGTCTTCGGCGTCTTTGCCGAGAGAAAAGGGAAGGACGACATAGACCGGATCTTCGACCGCGGTGGTCGTGACGTTGCCGTTTTCGATAAAGACGGCCGTGAGTCGATCGTCATTGTCGACGCGATCGACGAAAACCACCGTCGCGCGGCCGGTTGCCGACGCGGTCACGAAAATATCGTCCGACCACTCCATGTTTTCGGTCAGCGAGGTCGTGACGAAAGCTCCGGAACGGTCGGTGAGGTAGTCGAGGGAAACGTCCGGATGATTATGGATGAGCACGGCCAGATGGTGAAAACCGTCGCCGTCGACGGCCAGCTTGACGACCGGGTCGTTTTTTTCCCATGTGCCGACGGTCTGCACGTCGAAGCCGCTGCCGTTCCACGTGGCGAGATTGACGCCGAAGGAGCTTTTGTTTGTGGAGTAGGTGGTGTAGGCGACGACCGGATCGCCGTCGGGTTCGATGGCGAGGGCGAGCGTTTCGTGCGAGCGGTAGCCGTCGATGAGCGTTTGGGTGGTCCATTCGTCGCCGGTGCGCCGGGTATAAAGCACGCGGTAGGGATCGAGCGCCAACAGCAGCAGGTGGATGTCGCCGTCGGGCCCGACCGCCATGATCGGCTGGCCGACCTCGGACATCACCGACTGCACGGCGAAGCCCTTGGCGGCCTGGTCGAAGACGAGCAGTTCGTGGCCGCGCATGGTGGCCGCGACGATGCGATCGTCGGCGGTCAGCGCGAGCGCGTCCCACTGATAGTAATAGAGGTTGCCGCCGTCGATGCGCTCGGAAACGACATTCGACAGCGGCGTGAACACGACATCGTCGTCGCCGGTATCGTCGTCGATCGTGTCGTCGTCGCCGGTGTCGTCGTCATCGGTATCGTCGTCATCGGTGGAATCGTCGTCGGACGAGTCGTCGTCGAACGTATCGTCGTCAATCGTGTCGTTGTCATCGTCGGTGGAATCGTCGTCGGTCGCTAGGTCGTCGTCGGCGGAAGAATGGTCGTCGTCCGTGCAGGCGAAGGCGGTCGCCAGGACAAGCAAACAGAGAATGACAATCTTCCAATATCTCATGTAGAAATAAATATCATTTCTTGCGGCGTTCGTCAACCGAATTTCCGGGCGTTTTTCGCGTCGGTCGTTCAGTCGTCAACGATCGCGAGGAGATCGGTGGCCAGTTCGCGCACATACGGATCATCGTCCTCGGACAGGACGGTCAGAATTTTTTTGTATTCCTCCGGCCGAGAGTCCCTGAACTCAAGCAAGGCTCCGATCAAAGAAAAACGAACTTCAGCAGACGGATCGTCCACCATTTTCACCATTTCGGGCCAGGTGGCGGATGCGTCTTTACCGAATTTACCGAGCGATTCCAGCGCCGCCGAGCGCACCCGGGGAGAATCATCGCGCAATCGTTCGGTCAGAAGCGGGACAGCCGTCGCGGCGGGCGCGCCGATGCTTCCCAGGCCGGTACAGGCGGTTTTGCGCATGGAATCGTCATCCTCAGCAAGACTTTCGATCAAAACCGGGAGGATCGTGTCTTTGCTTTGTCCTTGGCCGATCATCGCTAAGGCATTCAGAGCATCCGAACGAACAAACGACCTTTCGTTTTTATTTTTGAACAGTTCAATCAGCGGCAGAATTGCGGCATTGAAGGCATGTTCGATGTTGGCTTGATCGATCGCTTCCGGATAATCCAGATTGTACAAGGCAACCAAACCGATGACCGTCGCCGCGGCCCCGCGGGTGGTGTCGAACTCGTCGGTCAGCAACCGGGTCGCTTCGCGGACAACCTGGTCCTGACTTTGATGAAGCCGATTCAAGTCCCAAAGGGTCTTCTCGCGCACATTGGGATTTTCGTCGTAAAGCCCGGGCAGGAGCCGGGCGATCTCCGGCGGGATTTCCGGGTCGGGTTGCGCCACCGGAACGGACCGGCAGGAAAGGCCGACGAACTGCAAGACGACGACCAATAGACTCGTCATGCGTAAGCCCAGGAGTTTCTTGCGCCCCGACATGTTCAACCCTCTCTCCGGCAAAACCAAACGGCGGTTCATCGGCACGACAAGCCGCAATCGTCGATGACAAGCCAAATGTATTTTACAAAGAACTAATCGCGCGGCAAGACGCCCGCGAAAAAGGGATTCACGTGAAGGGAAGTGTGATTGTGGACTACTGCTCGTCGCCGAAGTGCACGCGGATGTCGACGTAGGATTTCTTGTACAGCTCCTGCGCGAGGCGTTCCATTTCGCGTTCGGCGGCGGCTTTGCGCAGGCGCATGGCGATCTTGTCTTCCACCTCGGCGAAGGGCACGAGGCCGATCTGCTTTTTCTCGATCAGCAGCAGAATGAAAAAGCCGCTTTTATCGCGGAAGATCGTCGAGTGCTTGCCCGGTTCCAGCGGCGTGATCGCCTTGTTGTACACGGGTTTGAGCTGGCTGTTCATTTTGAAGCTGCCCAGCACGCCGCCGTCGGAGGCCGTCGGGCCCTGGCTGTACTGGCGCGCCAGTTCGGCGAAGTCGCCGCCGGCCAGCAGCTTTTCGTAGACCTCGTTCATCTTGACGAAGATTTCGCGCACCTGCTCCTCGCTCGGGTTGGGCGGCAGGTTGAGGCGAATTTCGGCGATGCGCACGACGGGTTCGCCGGCGAATTCGTCGGGGTGGTTTTCGTAGTAGGCGCGGATGTCCTCGTCCTTGATGCGCAGTTTGTCGCGCATGCGGAAGGAGACGTACTGATCGCGCAGAATTTCCAGCTTGATGCGCTCGCGGAATTCGGCCATCGAGATGCCCTGCTGAATCAGGGCCATGTTCAGCGTTTCGTCAGTGTAGCTGTTGGCCTTTTTGATGCGCTCGATGTAGGCGTCGATTTCGGTTTCGGTGACTTCGATGCCCAGGCGCAGCACTTCGCGCTCGATGAGCTTCTGCTCGATGAGCTTTTGCAGGATGTCGCGCTTGATCGTGTTGGCGCGACGGTCGCGTTCGGTCGCGGAGAGATCGGGATTCTCGGCGATCATCTGGGCGATCAGCGGGCGGGCCATGGACTCGATTTCGTGCAGGGTGATGGCCTCTTCGTCGACCACCGCCGCGATGCGATTGACGAACTCCTCGGCGCCGGCCGTTGCGGCCAGGATCGCGAGCAGGACGAACGCCAGGGCGAGTTTGCGCATAATCTCTCCGTTACGATTGGGGCAGGCGGGCGATTTCGATGCGGACGACGGCCTTTGCGCGCAACCCTTGCAGGTAAGCGCGCCAGGCTTCGTCGGCGGCCCGCGTGCGCAACTTGGCGTGAATTGTGGCCCGGGCCTGCGCGAAGGTCAAGGCAACCGCGGGGGCTTTGTCGAGCACCTGCAAAATGTGCACGCCGTAGATCGTTTGAATCAGGTTGCTGATTTCGCCGGTGATGAGTCGGAAGGCTTCCTCCTCGATTTCCGGCAGCATTTCGCCGCGACCGAACCAGCCCAGTTCGCCGCCCTTGGCGGCCTCGGGGGCCAACGAACGTTCGCGGGCCACCTGCGCGAAATCCTTGCCGGTGAGCAACTCGGTGAGCGCGGCGACGGCCTCGGGATGCGTGGCGCAGACGATCTGCCGGGCGTGCACGCGCTCGGGCTCGACGAAATCCTCGCGGTTGTCGTCGTAATAGGCGCGCAGGGTTTGCTCGTCGATTTCCACGGACGGCAGCACGGTTTGCGCGGCGAGTTTGTCGGCCAGCAGCGTGAAGCGGATGTGCTCGCGCAGGACCTCGGGGGCGATGTTCCGGTTCGCCAGCAAATTGGTGAAATCGTTTTTCTCGTAGCCGGATTGCAGCCCGGCGAGGATGCGGTCGATTTCCTCGTCGGCGACGCTCAGTCGGCGTTTCGTCGCTTCCTGTTCGATCAGACGATGGTCGATCAGGCGATCGAGGAAAGCGCGGCGCAGGGCCAGTTGAGCGAGCGGATCCGCCGGAGCGGACTCGGCCCGTTCGGCCGGCGAAGCGGCGAATTGCGCGGCGAATTCGTCAACGGTGATCGGCTCGCCGTTGACCAGAGCCACCGCGTCGGGCGGCAGCGGTTCGGTCTTGGGGGCGCACGCCGCCAGCAGCAGCCAGAGGGCGGCGAGCAGGAAGTAAAAAGGGCGACGCCGTGTCGCGCCGCCCTTGGTGTCGTTCTGAGTCGACATTGTCTTTATTTGGACTCGCCCTCATTGGCGGGCGCTTCGGGAGCGGCCGGGGGAGCCGGCGGTTCCTGCGGCTGGCCCATGCCTTCACCGCCGATGGCGGGCAGGCCGGGGGCGCCGGGCGCGCCGGGTTCGGGACCCGCGTCGACCTGGATGCCGTCGAGTACGTCTTCGTACACTTTCACGTTGGCTTTGTTGCGCAGGCTTTCGAGCGTACCGTCGATGCGTTCCTTCAGCTTTTCCTGCTTCATGCGGCGTTCGATCGACTTTTCGACGCTGGCGTAGTCTTTAAGTTCGGCCGGGGTCTTTTCGACGAACTGCACGATGTTGAAGCCGCGTTTGTCTTTGAAGACTTCGCTGATTTCATTGGGCTTGGTCATGGCGAAGGCCACCGCGTCGAACTCTTCGCCGCGCATGCCCTTACGCACTTTCGGCAGCACGCCGCCGCGCTTTTTGGTCCCGCGGTCTTCGGAGTACTGCTCGACGATCGCGTCCCAATTCGCGCCGCCCTGCAGCTTTTTCAGCGCCTCGTCGGCCTTGGCCTTGGCCTTGGCTTCCTCGTCGGCGGTGGCGTTGCGCTTCAGGCGGATCAGGATCAGTTTGACCTTGATCGTTTCGGAGATCGGAAGAGCACACGTCTGAACTCCAGTCACCGAATACGAT
>CALBTQ010000557.1 GCA_937967875.1 uncultured Pseudomonadota bacterium | reverse complement strand
CTTGTGATCTGCGTGTCGGGGATCGTTCCACATTTCACTTTCAGGAACGTCCTGTCTTTGATCGGTGAGGAAAAGTGAATGAAGTTGGCGCTCATGCTCTTGCCCCCTCCGGTTTCGCCGTACAGCAGCACCGGTCTGTTTTTACCGGCGACCTGCAGAGCCATTTCTATCACGTTGTTGAGGCCGAACTCCTCGCCGATGATCCGGTCGCCGGTGATGCGATGCAGTTCCTCCTGCAGGAACCGCTTGTCGTCCTCGAGCATCGACTGCAGCTTGAGCACTTCCTGGTGCGCCAGACTGTTGGACACGGTGATCGCGAACGGATCGTTGAGCAAAAAGAACAGTCGGCCGTGTTCCTCGGAAAAGCGATTGAGCCCCTCGGCCGCCAGCACCAGGTGGGCGACCGTCTTGCCTTCTACCGCCAGCGAGAGGGTCATGTTGCTCATCATTTCTCTCTGGTGCACGTGTCGTTCCATGAGATTTTTCATCTCATTGAAAATTTCCTCGCCCCAGCGCTTCAGCTCCCCTTCCTCGTTGTTGGCGATGTATAGCACCGGCTCGCCGCGAATCAGCGTTTCCTGTATTTCGTCGCGCAGAACGTCCGGCAGCGGCAGCACGTCGAAAAACGGCTTTTGATAGCTGGGATCGCCCACGGCCAGCTTACGCACGATATTCAGCGACGGATCGTACAAAAACAGCAGCAACTGATCGGCGGGCATGTAGTTGCGCAGGAAGGTCAGGCAGCGTTGCATCGCCTTTTCAATGTCCAAGGTACTTAGGATCTGTCGCGTCGCTTCCCGGTAAAAAATTTTTTCGTCCACCGCCATGGCATTCTCCCGGCGTTGTTGCGATATTTCGCACTATTACACCTTATTGTTTTATTTCGCAACCTGTTTTTGCTACATTTCACATACTGTAGCGTACTGTTATAATCTAACTATTTATTTTATTTGCATATTTATAATTGGCATAGTTATAGCTAATACCCCACACGACAATTATGGAAGGAAAACAACAATGCCCTGGGTAGAAGAGATCCGAGTACGCGTGATGGATATGAATATCACCTTTCTGCAAAAAGCATTGTTGACCGAACTGGTAAAAACCAGGTTCCAGGAACGGTTTCTCCAGGCGATCCGCATCATGAAACACCATACCGTGGAAACGGATTTCGCCATCTTCCTGGAGTGGAGTTCCGATGAATGTCCCGCAGAAGGCAGCACGATCAGCCGTCAACTGTCCCAGATCCTGGCCGGCTACGGCGTCATCCACCGCTCCATCTGGGAGGAGTTGAAATAATGTCCTGGTGCCTGGTGATCGTCGGACTCGTCGTTTTCAGCCTGGGCGCCGTCGCCATGTTTACCGGCGGTTTTCCGCTTCCCCAAAGACTGCTTGACCGTGTTCATCGCGAAAAACGTGACGAATTTAGTGTCGCCGTGTTTCTGGTCGGTTCCACCCTGATGTTGATCGGCATTCTGACCACCTGACGGGCTTTGAACCACGCGGCGCATTTTTACAGGAGGATCCAATGAAAAAGGTTACTGCATTGCTGACGTTCGCTTTGATGCTCACCCTGGTTTTCAGTAGTTCGGCGTTTGCCTGGGGCGTGACCGCAAAGGATGATCCCTTCGCGGCCGGCAAATGGATGATCAATTTCAACACCGGCTTCGACATCGGCATGGGCACCGATTCATACGAGTTGGAAGATGAAGACGCCGTGGACACCGACATGGTCGAAATGGGTTTCGGCCTCAATGGCGGCTACTACATCCTCAAAGGATGGGAAATCGGCCCGGCCTTCCGTTATGCCTATGAAAAATCCACCGACAAAGACGACAACGCGATTTCCGCCAGCGACTACATGTTCGGCATCCAGACCGGCTATTACTACGCGACGCCGGCGCCGATTCATCCGTTCATCAACGTGGAAGCCGGGTACGCCGGCCGTTCCGTCAACTACTCGCCGGATCAGGGCGACGAAACATCCGATTCCGCCGGCGGCTTTGCGGTCCGGCCGTCCCTGGGCGCGGTGTTCTTCTTCAGCAACAAGTTCGCGCTGACGCCCAGCCTGTTCTATCAGTACACCGGTTACAGCGGCACCGACGACACCTCGGGCGACGAGCTCGATTACGATCTAACGTCCAGCCGCTTCGGCTTCCAGCTCGGCCTGACCGGCATCTTCTAAGCGGTCCCCACACGAGACGAGGGAGGTACGGACCCATGGCTGAAACGACGCTGCCCAAAGAATACAATCGCTTTCTGGCCGTTCTAATTGGTCTCAACTGCCTGGCCGTTCTCGGAGCGATCATCGCGGGCCTGCACAAAGAACCCGTATCCTTCTATTTTCGGGAAAGAGAAATAATAACTTTCCTTTCCGCCCTCCAAATGGGGATGGCTTCCCTCGTCTCGTTCCTTATCTTCAACTTACATTGCCGGCGCGGCAACGATAACAGTAAGTGGTTTTGGTTGCTGTGCAGCTTCGGCTTTCTCTGGTTGATGGCCGACGAATGGTTCATGATTCACGAGGGCATCGACGACGGCCTGCTCGCCGCCTTCGGCCTGCATCCGACGGGCAAACACTTCCTGTGGGACTGGCTGGTCATCGCCTCCTATCGCTTCGGCGCGTCGTATCTCTTCCTTCGTTTCCATCACGAGATCCGCCGCACCTCTCGTCTTTTTTCGCTTATTTGCTCGCCCTCCGTTTCTTATCTTGCGACAACATTTATCTTCGCCCTGGGAGGTCGCCCCGGACACATCGCACTCCAAGCAAGCCTCCAATT
>CALBTQ010000556.1 GCA_937967875.1 uncultured Pseudomonadota bacterium | reverse complement strand
CCGGCACCCGCCGACTTCTGCACTCTTTCCCTACACGACGCTCTTCCGAGCTCACAAGCTGAACATCGGCGATGCGCTCAGCGCCAGCGGCATGCTCGACGGCGTGGCCGACAAGGTGAAGGGCATTTCGCTGCTCAACAATCTGGCCCGTCGCGCCAATACGATCACGGCGAAGATCGACGGTCTGTCCAAGCTCATCGAACATTACCGCGAGCTGCGCGAACGCCGCATTCGCTTTATTTCGGCCTTCGTCGGGCCGACGCAGAACATGGTCATTCCGTCCAATCCGTTGGTCAAGTTGATGTTCCCCGAGTTCGTCGGGCGCAACAGCACGCGCATGGGCATTACCGACATGCACATGACCCACTTCCCCGACGCGGTCGCTTCGATGACCTACGACGACGAGGGCAAGACGATCGTCGACGCCTTCGTGCTGGTGATGACCCCGCCCGACGAAAATGGCGAAATGAGCCACGGCCCGGCCAACGGCGCCACTGCCGAGTTTTTGGAAATGGCGCTCAAAGAAGACAAGGTGCGCATCATCCTGTACGTCAACAAGGGCTATCCGTTCACCTGGGGCGCGCACGATTCGCGCAACACTGTGCACATCGACGAGTTCGCCGGTCCGGCCAAACAGGGCCGGTTGTGGATCGTCGAGGACGACGGCAAGATCCCCGCGTTGCCGCCGCACAGCTTCGACAATCCGGTGCCCACCGAGTCGGCCATTGCGCAGAACGTCGTCAATCACATGGAACTGCACAAGGAACTGACCTACGGGCGCGCAATCCAGGTCGGCATCGGCGGCACCGGCGTGCTGGCGATCAAGGCCCTGCGCGAATCGTCGTGGACCGGCCGCAGCTACACCGAGATGCTCGAGCCGTTCACCCTCGATCTGTTCGAGGCCGGCAAGATCGCCGGATCGCACTACATCGAGAAGAACGGCATGCGCACGCAACTGGACGGCAAGGTCGTGTGCACCTTCACGCTGGCGGAGGAAAATAGCGACTTTTACAAGCGGCTCGACAGGAACCCCGCGATCGTATTGGCCTCCGCCGCGCGCGTGGTGGTGCAGGAGGGCTTCTACCAGGGCCTGGGCATCAACAACATTCTGGGCATCGACTTCCAGGGACACGTCAATTCCGGCGGGCGCGAAATGAACCACTATTCGGGCATCGGCGGCGCGGCGACGATCGTGCGCGGGCTCGGCCGCGGCGGCGTGAGCTACCTGTGTCTCAAATCGACGCACAGCACGCCCGAGGGCAAACGGCGCTCGTCGATTTTCCCGACCATCCCGGCGGGCACGCCGCTGTCGATGATCGGCCCGGACCTGATGGCCACGCGCGAAGGCGGGAAAATCTTCCTGGTGACCGAGAACGGCGTGGCGCAGATTTCCGGCAAAACGCAGAGCAACTTCATCAAGGAGATCATCAAGGTGGCACACCCAGACTACCGCGACTGGCTGGTCGCCGAGGCGCACCGGCACTTCCGCGTCGAAATCTGAACCGTTCGACGAAGCGAAACACGAAAGCGGCCTTCGATTTGATGGTCGCTTTTTTTCTTTTAATAATGTTATATAATAACCGTTCAGAGTGGATTGGTAGTGCAATGAAGCGGGGCGATGGAGGCGAGCATTGAAACGTCTGCTTTTCCTTTGGCTATCTCTTTTACCTTTTGTTTTTCTCAACAATGTGCTGGCCAACGACGACGACACCGGTCCGCCGCCGGAAAGTTATCAAACCGTGTGGAAATACGATTCCGACGGCGAACTGCTGGATAAATTCAACCTATCCCCGATGACCGATCTGAGCGCCGTGGCGATGGCCGACAGCGATCATCTTTATGCCTTTAATTACCTGAGTTCGCTTCGTTTGATTTCGGAGGAGACTCAACAAATCGTGTGGGAAGTACAGGGCTTGTATGCCTGTACTTTATACCTGGTTTCAGCGGCCGACGCCGGCGGCAATTTCGTTTACGGCGGGAGCTTCGATGGTGATTGCTACATCGTCAAATACGATCAGAGCGGCGAGTTGCTGTGGAACTGGCGGTACAATCCGACGATCGACGGCTTATGCGCCGTTCTCGATCTGGCCGTCGATGACCAAAACAACGTTGTCGCCGCCGGAGATTTATGGCGGCTTGTCTCCGTTGACGGGTTTGTCGTTCGCCTGAGCGACGGGGGAAACGTTCTGTGGTCCAAGGAATTGGACACCAACCACGATCAAGAAGATCTCGTCAAGTTGGCGATCGGTCCGCAGGGGGATATTTCAGTTTCCGGTTACACGACCCCGGCCGATCGGCTGACGATGTATTTGCATTCCTACGGTTTCGCCGCCGATGGCGCGCCTCTTTGGCATGACCGATATCGCGACGAGGTTGATGATTACGTCAACATAACCGAAAAAGTGGCCGTCGACGAAGAAGGAAACACATATTTGTGGCTTGGGCGATCGCGCATTTACCGCGGCAAGAGCGCCCCTTATTATTCGTTGCGGTTCAATAAATACGATAGCATGGGCGTGCTGATGTGGTCGCGGAAAATAGATCGGAAGAGCGTCGTGTAGGGAAAGAGTGTAGATCTCGGTGGT
>CALBTQ010000555.1 GCA_937967875.1 uncultured Pseudomonadota bacterium | reverse complement strand
GCGACCACCGATATCTACACTCTTTCCCTACACGACGCTCTTCCGATCTCATTCACGACCGAACCATCTGATTTTGCATCCGATTTTCATTTTTGTAATCATAAGTTGTTGAATTGGTTGCTTTTTTCGTCAAAACCATGCTGTGCTGCGTCAAAACCGATAAAAAACATATAGATAGGCGAGAAACCTAAGAAACTACCTCTTCATTTTTTCTTTTCTTTTGGAGAGTAAAAAAATCCTACGCGTTCGCCGGATGTCTTTGGTTAATTTGATTGACGATCCGAAGGCCGTCCGCCCGGGTGAGGGAAACGATTTCCGCCGCGCTCACGGAGGGGCGTTATTATTATCTCATGTAAAGTAATTTTTTTCCGAAAAGCGGCAAGCGTAGCGCGAGGTGATGTGTCGGAAGATGCGTCCCGATTTGGAGTTACAAATAACCTAAGCTGCGCAGGCGTTCGATCTCCTGCGCCGACAATTGCTCGGAGCGCGAGAACGTTTTGCCGGTCGCCGTGCGTTGGCGGATCGTCTCCATCTGCTCGGCCATTTCGCGTCGCAGAATCTCGGCCATCTTCGGATGCGACACGGCCAGGTTGTGGCGTTCGAGCGGATCGACGCGCAGATCGAAGACCTCCTCGGGTTTGTCGATTTTCAGGTTGGCGCCGAAGTCCAGCTCGTAGGGGGTGACCAGCTTATAGTCGCCGTTGCGCAAGGCGTAGCGCCGATCGCCGCTCATGCTCGTCTCCGCGATCATCGGCAGCGGATCGGCCGCGCCGGCGTGAATCATGCCCAGCAAATCGCGCCCGGGCAGGTCGTATTTCGTCGCCTCCAAACCGACCAACCCCAAGATGGTGGGGAACAAGTCGAGCAACTGTACTTGTCCTTGTACACGCACGCCCTCGGGCAGCATCATCGGGAAGCGCATGATCAGCGGCACGTGCAGCACTTCGTCGTACAGCGTCAGGCCGTGGCCGAAGTAGCCGTGGTCGCGGAACTCCTCGCCGTGGTCGCTGGTGACGATCAGCACCGTGTTGTCGATCGCGTTTTTCTCGTACAAAAATTTGAATAGCCGTCCCAATTCGCGATCGACCTGCGCGATCTCGCCGTCGTACATCGCCAGACAGAAATCGTTGAGCATGTCCTCGCCGCGAATCACCTTGATGGCGAACTGCGCGTAATCGGTCGTGGCGATCAACTGCCGCAACGGCGAGACGATCTGCCCGGGCCAGAATTCCTTGGCGGTCGCCTCGTCGGGCTCGTAGGGCCAATGCGTGTCGTACATGTGCAGGAAGAGGAAGAAATTCTTAGCCAGCCGCGGCTCGATGAACCCGATGGCCTTGTCGACGATCGTCGCGGCCGGCTGCAAATCCTCGTAATCGAAATAGTCGAAGCCCTGATGGAAGCCGTAGACCTTGTCCAGCAGAATGTAACTGGTGATCGCCCCGGTGGCGAAGCCGTTCTCGCGCATGACCTCGGCGATGGTCAACGCGTGGTTGTCCAGCCGGTCGGTGACCTTGAACAGGCCCAGGGTGGTCGGCTGCACGCCGGTGAGCATCGCGCCGTGGCCGGGCAGGGTCCAGCTCGAATTGGAAATCGTCTCCTCGAAGACCACGCCGTTTTTCGCCAGCAGGTCGAGGAAGGGCGTTTTCGCCGTTTGGCAGCCGTAGCAGCCCAGGCGGTCGGCGCGCAGGGTGTCCAGGCTGATCAGAATCACGTTGCGGCGCATGTCGCGGCCGGTCAGCGCCAGCGCCTTGTTGGTCATGTTCAGCACGATCAGAGCGACCACGATCACCGAAAGGGGAATCAGCAGTCGCGCGGCCCATTTGCCCAACGGCGCGGGGGCGGACGCTTTCGGCCGGCGCGCCAGTTTGCCCAGCGCGGCGCACAGATGGTTGAACCAGACGCCGAAAATCGAGGCCATGAGGATCCCCGCGACCATCCACCAGAAGCGATTGGCGAAGGTCTTGGCCACCGCGAGCAGATCCAGCCGCGACCAGAAGTAGCGGTCGAGGTAGATGGTGAATTCGGCGTTCTCGCGGATGATGGCGGGCAGTTTGTGCGTCTCGACGCTCTGGCTCGAGACGGTCAGGTAGGTGAAGAGCCAGACCATCGTCAGATACAGCGGAAAGAACCCCAGCACGCCGATCGCCGTGCGTAGACTGGGCGCGAAGGGGCGGCCCAACATGGCCTGCAGGGTGCTGAGGATCATCAGCAGGATCGTCGCGTTGAAGGCGACGAAAAAGCCGCCGTTGAGCGTGTGGGTCGCCTGGCCGATCACCGTGCGCCACAGGCCGTAATGGAAATCGCCCTGTTCGAGCAACTGCAGCACGGCCACCGTCAGCCCCACGGCGCAACCGACCAGCAACCCCAGGGGCAGCAACAACGCGATTTTCTTCAGTTCGGTCTTCAGTTGTTCGGCATCCACCGGCGCATCCTTTTGATTCGCGACAGTGTAGGGCAAGGCGCGGTTCGGATCAATCGTTTAACAAGTATTGAGAAACGCTTTGTCGTTGATCTACGGAGGGCTTTTTTGACAGTCGCTGATAAACAGTCGCCTATAATCTGAAATGTTCCAGCAGTTCGGCGGCCGGCACGAAATTGAAATCGCGCAGCAGGTGGGTGATTTTGTATTCCATCGCCCCCAGGCCGAGGTAATGCTTGATGCTCGCCCGGAGGCTCGCCTTGATGCGCGGCTGGCTGGGCACGATCTCCCACGGGTGAAAGTACACGATCACCGGCGCGCGTTCGTTTTCGTTGATGCGCCGGATGCCGCGCCGGATCATCCAATACGGATACAGCCGGAAATGCCCGCCGCCGGCGAAGGGCAGCTTGACCCCGAACATCTTGAGCGTGGCCATCGGCAGTTCCTTGATCAGGCCGCCCGAGCCGCGGTCGACGTTGTGCGGATGCCGGAAGGCGCCCGCGAAGCCGAAGGGCACCAGCCGGCCGGGGTAGAGACTGGAGTCGTATTCGAAGCCTTCCTCGATCAGCACGTCGAAGGTCCACAGATTCGACTCGTTGATCGAGAAACTCGGCGCGCGGAAGCCGCGCACGCTGGTGCCGACGGTGTCCTCCAACAGGCGCTTGGCGGCGCGGATGTCGGCGCGGAATTCGTCGGGATGCAACTTGGTCAGCGGCTCGTGGAAATAGCCGTGGCAGGCGACCTCGTGCCCGCTGGCGTGAATGGCGCGCACCAGGCGCGGATGCCGTTTGGCCAGCCAGCCGAGGGTGAAGAAAGTCGCGCGCACGCCGTGTTCTTCCAGCAGGCGCAAAATGCGGTAGGTGGCCTGCGGCGCCACCTCCTCGAGGTTGTCCCACTGCTCGACCTTGATATACGGCGAAAAATTGCCGACGTGGAAATAGTCCTCCACATCGATCGTCAAGGCGTTCACATAGCCGTTCTTCGCCTGGCTCATCGCGTCAACCGCACTCCGTCGAGGTACAACGTGATTCGTTCGTCGGCGGATTTAAAGTAGAACAGCACCCGTTCCATCCGGGACAGATCCAACGGTCGTCCGCCGTTGCCGTTGCGTACCCGCGTCAGTGGAAGTTGCACATGTTGCCGCTCGCCGGTCAACACCACGATCGCCTCGAAACGGTCGATGAACCGCTCCGAGGAGCCCTGGTCGTCGATGCGCACGAACAGTTCCCTGCCCGCCAGACCGGGTCCCCATACGTCGAACTCGAACCGCGCATAGCGGCTCCAGTTCTCGGGAATGTTCCAAAGCTCCAAGGTCGGGTAGATCCCGGCCGGCATCTCGACCATCAATCCGTATTGACCGACGGCGACAAATTCGTCCGTCCGCTCGATCCAGTATGGACATCGCCAGGTCAGGCGGTCAAGGTCCGATTCGGTTTCGAAGTCGTTTATCGTGCGCACCGGCTCGGGCGAGCAGGCGACCGGGAGGATCATCAGCAGCAGGACGAGCGCGAGTCGTTTCATCCGCCGCCCTCCAACAAGACGATTTCCGGCGGCCGGCCCAGGCGCATGGGCAGGATGCTTTCGCCGACGCCGCGCGTGACGAACATGCGTGTGCCGCCGTCGTCGAACCAGCCGTACAGATACCGCGCGCGGTCGGAGTTGAAGACCCAGCGAAATATAAAGCGCGGGGCGATGAACTGCCCGCCGTGGGTGTCGGCGCCCAGCACAAGGTCCGCGCCGCGCGGGGCGATCACGCGCAACGCTTCGGGGTAATGCGTCAGCACGAGCGACGGCTTGTCGGCCGGCATAAATTTTTCGCAGGCGGGTTTCCATTCCTGGCGCTTGTCGGCGTCCAGCCCGACCAGATCCACCGCGCCCGCGGCGATCGTCAGGCGCTCGTTGCGCAAAAAGGTGACCGGCAGATCGGTGCGCAGTTCGCGTTTGCCCGGCACGTGGCAAAAGGCGCAATTGCGGATTTTGCCCTGGTAGTCGGCGTCGCCGAGCACCGCGTAGGCGCCCTTGCGCGCGGGCAGTTGCTTGAGCAACTCGACGCTCGCGTCCACGTTTCCTTCGTACCAGACCAGGTCGCCGCCGATGAGCAGGTAGTCCGGGTCCAACGTGCGCAGCGTCGCCAGAAATCGCTTGCGGATCGGCCAGTGCGGCGTGACGTGCAAATCGGCGACGTACACCACGCGCTCGCCGGCCAGCGCTTCGGCCAGCGGTTTGGGCATCGCGATTCTGGTGATCGTCAAGCGGCGCGGTTCGATCTGCCAGGCGTACACGAGCACGCCCAGCGCGAGCGCGGTCAGCAACAAGGCGATGGCGCGCCGGCGCTTCATGGCGTCAGCGTCGCTTTGGCCAGCGACGAGTAATCGCCGCCCGGCATGATCTCGAAGCCCTGCAGGCGCTCGGTGTGCACGACCACGTTGTCGGCCCACCACAGCGAGACGTACACGCAATCCTCCGCCAGCTTGCGCTGCACGGCGACGAACAGCTCGCGCCGCCGCGCCGGATCCGGCGTGCGCCGCGAGTCCTCAAGCCATCGGTCGACCTGCGCGTTCACGTACCGCCCGCGGTTGGCCCCGTGCGGCGGCTGCATCGAGGAGTGGAACACATAAAAGTAATGATCCGGGTCGGTCACCCCGACCCAGGTCAGCGTGAAGGTCTGGAAGTTGCCGTTTTTCACGTCCTGAAAAAACGTGCCCCATTCCAGGCTGCGCCGTTCCAGCGCGACGCCCACCTGCGCCAGTTGCTCGGCCATGACCTCGGCGATGCGCATGCGCAGCTTGTTGGTGCTGGTTTTGTACGACAGCGTGAAGCGCGGCAGCGGCCCGTCGCCGTCGGGATCGGGAAAGCCGGCTTCGTCGAGCAACGCCTTGGCGCGCGCCGGATCGTACGCGTAGGTCGGCACGTCGGCGGCGTAGGCCCAGTTGTCCGGCGAGATCAACCCGGTCGCCGGGCGGGCCATGCCGAACAGCAGCGCCTTGACGATCCGCTCGCGGTCGATGGCGTGGGCGATGGCGCGGCGCACGCGCACGTCGGAAACGAGTCCTTTTTTATCGGTCAGGTTGAAGCCGAGGTAGCTGTAGTTGATGCCCGTTTCGCGCCGCACGACGTAGCCGTCCATCTCCTCGAAAAACCGCACGGCGTAGGGCGGCACGGCGTTTTGCACCAGGTCAACGTCGCCCTTTTTCAGCCGCAGCAGCCGGCTGGTGTCGTTGGCCAGCACGACGAACTCCAGCGTCGCGATCGCCGGCGCGCCGCCCCAGTAATCGGGATTGGCCGTCAGCGTGATCATCCGCCCGCGCTCGAACGAGGTCAGGCGATAAGGGCCGGTGCCGATCGGCTCGGCCTCCAGCGCCGCCGGATCCTGCCGGTGCGCGGGCGCGAGCGGCCGGACCATCTTGTCCAGGAACGGCGCGAAGGGCTCGGTGAGCGTCAGCTCGACGGTGCGCTCGTCGGGTGTGCGGATTTCGGCGATGCGCTGATACGTGTCCTGACTCGGACAGCCGTTGGCCGGATCGGCGAGGAAACGGAACGTCGCGGCCACGTCCGCGCTGCGCAGCGGCTGCCCGTCGTGCCAGCGCACGTTCTCGCGCAGCACGAAACGATAGGTGCGCTCGTCGGGCTGACTGTAGCTTTCGGCCAACGCCGGTTCGACGCCGCCGTCGCGCCGTTGGCGCAGCAGCCCTTCGTAGACGAGCGGCACGATGCGCGTGGAATAGGCGTCGGTGGCCAGGCGCGGATCGAGGTTGGTCGGGTTGCCTTCCAGGCCGATGCGCAGCACGCCCGGCTTGCGGGCGTTACGGCCGTCGCAGGCGGCGAGCAGCACGATCGTCAGGCAGAGAAAAAAGGAGACGACGCGCGCCGGCAAACGACGCGGCCGCGGTGCGACGCGAGCGGCGCCCGAGCGCCTACAGGCCCCGACCGAGATGCATCCCTTCGAGCCGATCCAGCTCCGCCTCTTTGTTTTCGAGGCGTTGGGTGAATTTGTCGGCCAGAACTTTAAGCTCATCGTCGTCGGGTTCCTTCTTGAGCAGCTTGGTGCAAAGGATCGACGCCTCATCCAGCAGACTGATTTCCAGCTCGACGCGCGCGATCACCGCCGCGGCGTTGAGCTCCTCGATGCCGATGTTGAGCATCTCGCGCCGGCGCTGGCGCGTGGTCTTTTCCTCGTCGGTCAATTCGCGCGGCGCGTCCTCGTCGGTCGCGTCGACGATTTTGTCGGCCTCGGCGTCGATCAGCTCCTCGATGTTTTCCAGCCCGTCGAGCGTGTCGTCGGTGGCCTTGGCGATGCGCTGACGATCGTAGGTTTCGCCGGCGACGATGTCCTCGATGTTCACCACCGCGTCGATGCGTCCGGCCAGATCGTACAGGTCGAGTTCCTCCGGGTCCGCGCCCGCTTCGCGCGCCTGCGCCCGTTCGGCTTCGCGACGCATTTGCATGCCGATGTTGCGCATCTCGAAGTCCAGCGGATCCTTGGCGACGATCCACCCGAGCAGTTCCTCGGCCTTGTCGCGTTCGCCGACCTTGGCGTACACCTTGGCCAGCGCCTTGGACAACTCGAGGTTGTCGGTGATCACCTGGGCCACCTGCTCCAGTTCACGCCGGGCGTCGCTGAGCTTGCCCTGCCGCAGGTACACCTTGCCCAGCACTTCGCGGCAGGCGAGGTAGCGCGGAAAAATCTCCAGGCCGAGGCGGCAGGTTTCGATGCCGTCCTCGAACAGACCGACGCGCCGGTAGCTGTCGGCGAGAGGCGCGTAGACCTTCGCGAACCTGTCGCGCTTGATCCGCTTGGCGAATTTCTGGATGTTCCTGAGTATCCGCTCTTCCATGGGGCGTCATTCATCCTGTGCGGCGCGGCGCAAACGACCGGCGCCAACGGGTTATTGTGATTCGATGCGTTTCTTGTAAACGTTGAGCATCTTCGGCAGGTTGACGTCCTGCAGCATCTTGACCACGCTGCCGGGCACCAACAGGCCGAACTCGATGTCGATTTCGTAGGTCACTTCGGTGGTGCCGTTGCCCAGATCCTTCAGCGCCCATTGCCCGTTGTTCTTCTTGAAGAAGCCTTTGACCAGCGACCATTTCCAGTATTTGCCGTTCTCGCCCCACAGGTCCAGCGTGTAACTGATTTCCTTGATCACCTTGACGGTGAATTCGGCGCGGACCTTGTCGGGCTTTTCCTCGATAATGCGCACGCTCTTGAGCTCGTCGAGAAACTCGGGCTGGCTGCGCACGTCTTTGATGATCTCGTAACATTTGTCGATCGGCGCATTGACCACAATGCTGCGCGCTGTCTTGGGCATGAACACCACCTCCTGCATTCAGGGTTCAGATGACTTTGACCGGCAGGGGCAAAAAGGTCAACACAAAAATAACCAAACACGCCAGCCCCGCCAGCCATCGTCGCCGATTCATCGGCCTGTCGATGTCGCTCACCGGCGGATGGTCCAACCCGAAGATATACACCAGCAAACCCCAGACCACCCACACGGTGCTGGCCGATTCGATTTCGAAAATCATCTGCATCGCAATCTGCGCCAGCAACAGACCGAGAAAGATATTTCTCTCCAGTTTACGGCGGACCGGCCGGAAACTCAAGACGATTGCCCAAACGCAAATTGCGACGATCAGCGGGATCTGCAACCAGGTTTTGTACTGCAGATCGCCGAGCATGCCCCAGAAAATCAGGGCGAGAAAAAACGTGCGCGACACGATGCGGTGCAGCCGGCCGAACAGCGCGGAAAACACGTGCCCGCCGTCCAGTTGCCCGGCCATGATCAGGTTGAGCGACGTGACGAACAAACCGATCCAACCGGCCATGCCGATCGGATGCAGAAACACGTCGTAGCCCAGCGGCAGCGGGCCGATCATCCATTCGCGCAACGCGGCGAACAACAGCGATTCGCCGAACTGCAGGCCCAGTCCGTCGGTGGGCACCTGCGCGACATACGACAGGCGCAGCCCGATGATCGTCAGCGGCACGGCCAGCAACATCCCCGCCAGCGGCCCGGCCGCACCCACGTCCAGCAGTTGATGCCGGTGTCGGATCGGCTCGCGGATGCGGATGAACGCGCCGAAGGTGCCCAGCCCGATGGGAAAGGGCGGGGCGGGAATGAACAGCGGCAGCGTGGCGTCCAGCCCGTGCCGGCGGCAGGCGAGAAAATGGCCGAGCTCGTGCGCCATTAAAATGGCGAGCAGCGCGGCGGGGAAGGTCAGCGCTTCGAACATCTGCCAGTGTCCGGGCAGATCGGGATCGGCCAACATCACGCCGGACAGGAACGTGGTGAAGGTCGTCAGCGCCAACATGCCGATATAAAAACGCGGGTGCCGATGAGGCGGCACCCGCCGTTTGATTTGCTTTTGATCGAATCCGGGTGTGGATCGAGTTGCGGAAAACGAACCGGCTGGATCGGTGTGCGGCTCGGTCAGTCTGCGAACCCCTTCTCGATCTTTTCCTGTTCTTCCTTGCAACGGATGCACAGCTTGGCCACCGGCCGGGCCTTCAGGCGCTGCGTGCGGATTTCCGAACCGCAATTTTCACAGATGCCGAACGAGCCTTCGTCGATTTTCGCGAGCGTCTTTTCGATCTTGCTCAACAGCATGGCTTCGCGGTCGCGCAGGCGCAGGTTGAGCGTCTGGTCCGCTTCGGAGCTGGCGATGTCGCCTTCGTCGTTCAGATCGTCCAGATTCGGATTGGTGATGTTCTCGTAGGTCTTGTTCGCATTGGCGATAATGCGGTCGCGGTCGGCGATCAATTTCTTCTTGATCTCTTCCAGATCGCGTTTCCTCATTTTTTTCCTCCCCCACTTTTTGGGATGGATGCTTCCAGAAGCTCGCGCGCTGCTGGCGGCAGATAGATATTGTCAAAGTTATAACGGCTCAATTCCCTGGCTAATGCCGCTGTCTTCTCTTTCGGGCCCAATCGCCGGTCGATGATGATCGTATCCACCCCGCGAATCCGGCAGGCGCCGCTGGTCGTCTTCACGTCGCCGGTGGCCAGCTTGTCGTAGCGGATTTCCACCCCGACGGCCGACGCCGCTTTTTCCAGTGCTTCGAGAATGGTTGGTTCGTCGTTGCCGATCGTTTCCGCGCCGCTTTTTTCAACGGGATCGGCTACCGTGTTTGCCAACTTTTCTTACTCCGCCGGAAAAAAGGAATGATACATATATACCATGGAAATGGCCATTGCAAGAGCACAACGCAGGCGGTTTTTGCACTTTTTTTTCGAACGATAAGCCGTGTTTTTTCGTGCGGTTTTTCCCCGTTCGTTCTTGATTGACGACGGCGCATTGGGCATCATGCCTGACATGCGGCGCACAATTTTCCTTCTGCTCGTCATCCTCGTTTTTCCCGGCTTCGTTTGGGGCCAGGACCGGCTCGACCTGCAACCGGCCGAGGGCGAAGGCTATCGCCTGACGATCGGCGGGCAAACCCTGTTCGACGTGTTTCCCCTCGACGAAAATCGCGCGCGCCTGATCGACGCCGAAGGACAGGAGCGTGTGCTCGACCTGCCGCCCGCCGCGCCGCTGACGGTCGACATTGCGCCCTTCGCGCCGCCGGTCTACGGCGAGTGTCCGTGCTTCGCGGTCGAATCCTTCGCCACGCTGCTCGACGGCCTGTCGCTGCTGCTGACCGACGCTGCGCAATCTGGCGATGTGCGCGACTGGCGGTTCGCCGCCACCGTGCGCCTGACCACGCACCCGGGCCGCATCGGTCGCTACGCCGCCGAGGTGATCGAGCGCGGCGCGCGTCTGCCCGACGAAACGCTCGATGCGCTGGTCGAACGTTTTCTCGCCGCCGGTCCGCTGCCGCCTTTGCGCGGCGGGCGGGCGACCGTGGAGATCGTCGCGACCGTCGCCGGCGGAGCGCGTCCGCTGCTGACCGTCTGGGTGTCGCATCCGCGCGGCGAGGAGTGCTTCGACGATCCGGACGCCGGTACGTTGTTTCACGAACCGCTCGGCCTGCCCGCGGCGGTGCGGCGTCACCCGCTGGCCGCCGGCGCGGTGGCCGCGTACGCCGACGATTGGGCGAGCGCCCGCGCCGAGCTGCTGGCGTTGTTGGCGCAGGAGAAGGGCGCGGTGCTCTTCGGCAACTGGCGCATCGACGTGTACGCCGCCGAATCGCGCCTGGCGGAGATCATGGGCCGACGCGGCGCGGGCGAGGTCGATCCGCTGTTGATGATCGAAGCGCGCCTGGCCCTGTTGCAACGGCGCGTGGATGCGGCGATCGCCGCGATGAACGCCGTGGCCGCCGGCGCGGCCGATCGCGAGTTGGCCGACGAGGCGCGTTTTTGCGCCCGCGCGTGGCAACGTCGCCGGTTGTCGTCCGCCCGCGAATTTACCGCCGGCGCGCCGCCGTCGATCTTTGCGCTGGAAACCGAACTGCTGCGCGACGAAACGGGCGAACGTTCGCTGGCCGAACGTCTGGCGATGCTTCGCACGCTGCCGGCTTCGGCCGGCGCGCGTTTGGATTTCGATTTGCTCATGCGTTCGCGTTTGCACCTGGCGGCCGAAGCACTCGCCGCGTCGGCGCACGAACGCGAGCCCAAGACGCTGTGGCGCGAGGTGGACGAACTCGTGCCCGTCGCGCAGCCGCTGGCCGATCGGTTGTTGTTCGATGCCGCGGCGCGCTTGCTGGCGCGCGGACGCGACGCGCAGGCCGTCGAGTTGCTGCGTGCGCAGCTGGGGCGTTACCCGACCTCGCCTTTCGCGCCGGAAGCGACGTGGCGGCTGGTGCTCGTCGAACTGCGTGCGGGTCGGCAACGGGCGGCGGCGGAACTGGCGTTGACGCTCCACGAGCTGTTCGCGCCCGACAGCGAGTGGGGACGCAAGCGTGGTGCGGCCGGCGACAGCGCGGCCTGGGCGTACGGTTTGCCGCGCACGATCGGCGGCGCGGCGCGGGTGCGCGAGCGTGCGTTGTTGCTGGCGCGCGATTTTTACTTCGACGCCTACCGCGAAACGAGCGACGCGGCGGATCTGCAAGCGGCCGAGCACGCCGCGCGGCTGGCGCTGGACACCGTGTCGGCGCCTGCGTTGCGTCGTCGGCAATGGCTGACGCTGGGCGATATTCTGCTGGCGGGCGGAAAATTTACCGAAGCACGCACGGCATACGCGCACGTCGCCCTTGACGAACGCGACGATGAATTGCGGTTGAAAGGATTGCGGCGGCTCGGCGCCGGCCTGTCTCCGCAGGCTTCACGCGTGGCCGCCGCCTTGCGCGACGATCCCCAGGTCGGCGAGTTGCTTACCCCGCTCCTGCCTTAGTCGGCTTTCTTCGAAATGAAGTAGCCGGGCACCTTGCGCATGCCGCCCTGGATGTACTTGTCCGAAAAGTTTTTCAAAAAGAAGTTCAAAATGCCTTCCAGGTGCTCCAGCGGGAAATAGCGGATCACCGGTCGACCGACTTCGCTGTCGCGGAAGTACAGGAAACTCACCTCGACCACCTTTTCCTTCTGGTGGTTGCCGTAGGTGGAATTTTCCTTGCTGTACATTTCCTCGTCGACCCAGAAGGACACCTGTTCGTCGGCCAGGGCGAAGCCCTTGACCTCTTCCATCAGGTAGCGCCACAGCCGGAAGATGTCGCCGGGAATGTAGCGCACCTGGCTGTCGGTTTTTTCCGGATTGCGGTCGTCCGGATTGGGGCTGGTCACAAAGCAGCGAACCATTTCGACCTTTTTCATGTTTCGCTCCGTCTATTCGTTAACCCGGCAAACGAATCCGGTCAGGTATTCCCCTTCCGGATGGTACACGTTGATCGGGTGATCGTGGCCGTGACCGATGATCTGCAGTATCTGCACGTCGCGGTGGGCGTCCAGCGCCGCCGCGTAAAGGATCTTGCGATGCAGACCCAGCGCGATGTGGCCCGAGCACGAGAACGTCCACAACATGCCGCCGGGCGTCAGGCGCTTGAAGGCCATCATGTTCACGTCCTTGTAGGCGCGCGCGGCGCGATTGATCGACGCCTTGCTCTTGGCGAAGGCCGGCGGGTCCAGCACGATCAGATCGAAGGGCGTGTCGTCCTCGCGCAAATACTGAAACACGTCGGCGCGCACCAAATCCTCCGCCGGCGCATGCTGGCCGTTGAGCGCATGGTTTTCCGCGGCCAGCCGCAGCGCGTCCTCGCTGGAATCGACTGTCACGGCCTTGCGCGCCCCGCCGGCCAGCGCGTATACCGAAAAGGCGCCGCTGTAGCCGAAGGCGTTGAGCACCAGGCGGTTGGCCGCCGCCTTGCGCACCTCGCCGCGCGACACGCGCTGGTCGAGGAAAAAGCCCGTTTTCTGCCCGCTGTGCACGTCGACCCAGAAGAACAAGCCGTTCTCGCGGATCTGCACCCGCTCGGCGGGCGGTTCGCCGTAGAGCACCGCGACGTGATCGCTCAGCCCCTCGTCGCGCCGATAACCGCCGACGCTGCGTTCGAGCACCCACAGCGGCTGCAGCGCCTCGACGATCGCCGCGGCGATCGTGTCGCGTTGCGCGTCGGTGCCCGCCGTGGTCAGCGCGATCACCAGCCCGGCGCCGTAGCGGTCGATTACCAGACCCGGAATGCCGTCGCCCTCGCCGTGGAAAACGCGGTAGGCGTCGGTGTCCGGCGGCAGCAGCGGCAGCCGCCAGCGTTCGGCCTCGGCGATCTTGCGCACGAACCACGCCTTGTCGATCGTTTCGGGCCGCAGCGTGAACAGGCGCACGCGAATCTGGCTTTGCGGATTGTAGGCGCCGCGACCGAGGAATTCGCCCCGGTTGTCCAGCACGTCAATCACGCTGCCCGGCGGCAGGTCGTCGGGTTCGTCGGCGACCGCGCCCGAGAAAATCCATGGGTGGCGATTGTGGACCGACTTCTCGCGGCCCGGTTTGAGTTTCACAAATCGGTTGTTCATGGGGAGGTCTACTTTCTGTTGTTCCGATTACAGTTCCCTGTCGGTTCTGCTCTCGCGTTATCGATCCACGTAAAGCGCCGCCCTGGGCACTTCGTCCGTCGGGAGTTTCGCCGTACCCACGCGGCCGACCACACGAATTTTGTCATCTTTGCGAAGGCTGTCGATTACATCCGTATATAAACCTTCACGAACCAGAATATAGTACTTGCCGAATTCGGTGCGCGACACCAGCGCCACGTATCCTTCTTTCGGCGTCGTATTCAAACGATTGTTGAACGGCAGCTCGATTTCGACGATCGAATCGAGGTAGCGGGTAAAAGTGATGTGCAAGGTGCCGAGTTTCACCTTCTGGATGGCGCCGTTGTTCTGACTCACGTCGCCGAGAACCTTCACCTCGCCGGAACAAGCGGCCAGGGCGATGAGCGCCGCAATGAGCGCAAGCCAAGTCATTCTCGCTCTCATGATCCGCTCCTTTTCTGCATTAGTACCAGATAATGGAGTTCCCTTGTTTCTGTCAAGCTGGAGCCCCATTTTTCTCAAATAATTATTCTAACTTATCTGCTTTCGGAAGAAAAGAAAAAACCATGGGAAGGCGGAATTACTCGGGAAATGCGACCTCAAAATTGTTGTCCAGCGCCGTCTGATATTCCTCTTCGGTGATCGTCCCCCGGTCGCGCATCTTGCTCATGATGAACGCCAGGTTCGAACGCCAGCCGTCGGTGATCGCCCCGCGCGATTTCATGTAATAGTAGCGCACCGGATTGGCGATGATGCTGGCCAGGAACGCCGATTGCAGCGGCCCCAGCTTGCTCGCATGCACGTGGAAGTAGTGGCGCGACGCCGGGCCGATGCCGTAGATCTTCGGCCCCCATTCGATGATGTTCAGATACACCTCGAACATGCGCTCCTTGCTCACCTCGCGTTCGATCCACCAGGTGAGCATGCCCTCCTGCAACTTGCGGCCGATCGTCTTTTCCTCGGAGAGAAACAGGTTCTTCACCAACTGCATGGTGATCGTGCTCGCGCCGCGCACGAAGCGTTTGTCGCGCAGATCGCGCCGGATCGAATCGTTGATGTGATTGAGCAGAAAACCGTGATGGCCGAAAAACGCGCCGTCCTCGCAGGTGCGCACCGCGCCGGTCAGGTACGGGCTGATCGAGCCCAGCGGCACGAAGTCGTCCCCGGCGGGATCGAGCACGATCGTCTTTTGCAGCAGTCCCTGTTTGCGCGCCAGGTGTTTGTATTGCGGATTTTTAATCAGGCGCACGTCGCAGCGCGGCGGCACCGACACCGGCTCGAAGCCGTCGACGTCGCCATGGATCTCCAGGTGCGAGCGCTTGATTTCGTGGGTGTCCAGCACGAGCCCGGCCTGCAGGTTCAGCCTGCCGCGCACCTGCGCACCCTTGATGGCCGGAATCAACTGCTCGGGCAGGCCGTCGAGAATGTCCTGCACCGGCACGCCGTCGGCGGCCAGGGTCGTCTCCAACAGGAACGGCCCGTCGGCGGGCACGCGCAGCACGGTGTCGCGGATGGAAAAATACGCGCGGCCCGAATGCACGCGGATCGACTCGGCGGTCAGCTCGCGCTTGTCGGGCGCGGCGATCATCTGCCCTTCGAGGCCCACCTGCCAGCGATCCAGCGGTTTGACGGCCAGACGCTTGTGATACAGGTTGAGCAGCTCGGCGTCGGCGTTGAGCGAGAGGAACCACTTGTCCAACTCGCGCGGCTTGTTGACCTGCAAGCGGCCGTTGCAGCGCGTGTGTTCGCTCAGTTGAATCGAGCCGGGCAGGTAGTGCGCCAGCTCGCGCAGTTCGAAGTTGGTCATGCGCACCAGGGCGGTCAATTGCGTGCGCGTGGCGCGGCTGTCGAGGAAGACTTTTCCGCCGCTGCCCGTCTGCCGGGCCGTGCCGCGCAGGTGCAGGCTTTTGTTTTGCAAGTGCAGCTTGGCGTTGCCGTCGATCTCGAACAATTCGACCAGCGGCTTGGCGGCCGTCTGCGGCCGGCGCTGGTCCAGCACCTGCAACGTGCCCTGTTCGATCAGCACCGACACTTCCGGCGCGGCCCCGACCAGCGAATGGTTCGTCAGGCCCGTTCCTTCCAGCGGCGCGGCGCTCAGGCGCTGCAGCAACGCGGGCAGGTTGGTCGCGCCGTTTTTGTATAACTCGACGGTGAACGCGGGTTTGTGCAGCCGCACGCCTTCGAGCTGGAGCGAACGATGCCACCAGTCGATGTCGTGCAGCACTTCCAGCCGCGGCAGGTATAGCAGCGGCACGGGATCGCCGCCGTTGTCGGCCTGCACGCGAATCTCGCGCACCACGCTGTGCCCGCTCAGCCCCGGCTCGATGCGTCCGACCGAGATGTGCAGCCCGGTTTTTCGCTCGACTTTGGGCAGATACTCGGCGACCATCTGCGCGGCCAGCTTGCGCGAAGCGCGGCCGATCAGCGTGGTGACGGAGAAATAGCCGATCGCCAGCACGGCGACGACCGCCAGCAGCGCGATGAGTCGCCGCCGGCGTCGATACGGCGCGGAAGGATCCTGGGGCAAAGCCGACCTCACGGAGTCGTTGTCGATAACGTTACGCTGTGCGGGTTGTACTGCGGATGCGCCACCTCAAGCAAGACCCGATTGCCGGTCGGCGTCACCTTGACCTCGGCCGTTCCCTGCGCGGAGGTCATCGTCCGGTTTTCGCCGCCGCCCGGATCCAGCACGCTGATGAGCGCGCCCGCCACCGGCCGGTTCGAATCGCCGTCGGTGCATTGCAGCCGGATCGTCGCCGGCGTACCCGTCGTGAGCGTTCCCGCCTTTTCTATCTGAACGTTGAGCGTGGGGAGGTAAAGCATGTGCTGCGAGGACAGCCGGAACGCGAAGCCCAGCCCCTCCAGCAGCTTGATCAGATCGCCCGCGCGCGACTGGTCGACGCCGCGCATGCCGTGGTCGGACACCAGCAGCACCGTCGTATCCGCCGCCAGCTTTTCGTCGACCAGCAGCTTAAGCAAGCGGCTGACCAGCTCCGCTTCCTGCCAGGCGGCGCGGCCGGCGCACTGCGTGTACGGACCGTACCAGCGCGCGGCGGCCAGGTAGGCGGCCGGCGACCAGGCGATCAGACGCGGACGCGGCGCGTTCTCGCCCAGCAGTAGGCGCACGATTTGCGCGAACAGCGCCCGTTCCTGCCGCAAAAAGGGCACGCCCGTTTCGTCGCAGGCGAAGGTCGGCAAATCGGCCAGCTTGGGCATCGACGCGGGCCACTCGATGTTTTCCACGTCGCCGTATTCGTCCAGCCCGCGCCGCACCAGCGTGGCCAGGTCGGCCCCGCGCGTCACGGTCAGGCCCAGCGACGCCGAGAGCATCCGCCCTTCTTGGTGGTCGTCCGCGCGGCGCAGCGCTTCGAAGATCGTCTCGACGCGCGCCGGCGGCGCCATCAGTTGTTCGCCGATCAGCCGGTGCTCGACGAGGTTGAACGTCTGCGCGCGTTTGCGGCGGTAAAAGGCGTTGTCCAAAATGCCGTGCCGACCCACGTCCGCGCCGGTGGCCAGCGTGAATTCGCCCGGCCAGTCGACGCTGGGGAAGGGCGCGATCAACCCGTGGGCGTAGCGCGCGCCCTTTTCGGCCAACTCGTTGAAGATGTGAAAGCGCTTCCCGTGCTGCGAGCGCAGTTGGTCGAACATCGCGTTGGACATGCCGCTCAGGTCGATGAGCAATACGCGCCGCACCGTTTCGCCGGTGAGGATCTCGTCGAGCACGCGGCCGTCTTGTCCATTAAGATATGCGCCGTTGGCCGCCGGCGGCACGCCCAGCAGCTTGGCCACGGTTGGGGCGACGTCGTGCAGCCGTGCGGCCTGGGGCAACGCGCCGGGTTTGACGCCCGGCCCGTAGGCGATGAACACCCCGCGGCTTTCGGCCATGTTCAGCTCGCCGTAATGTCCGCCATTGTTGCCCATCCCCGCAAAGGGCGCGTAGGAGACGACCAGGTCCGGGCTGTCGGGCGAGTCGAACACCGAGGCCACGCGCGAATAGGCGTAGGGATACGACACGTCGTTGACGTTCAGAAAACGTAAGCGCGGATCGCCGGGGCCGGTGTAGTCGAGCGCCGGCTTGCTGCGGTCCCAGAATTTTTTCGGATTCGATCCGGCCTGGAACATCTCGGCCAGCGTCGGCAGATGCGCCGGATTCTGGTTGGCGAACGGATTTTGTTTTTCGATGCGCTCGACGCTGTAGGCGATCGTGCCGTCTTCCAGGCGATAGCGCGTGAACTCGACCGTGCCGCGCGCGGCCTTCACACGATAGACGTTGTCGATAAACGTGGCCACGAAATCGACGCGGCGGTCGGAGATCAGCGCGTCGACGATCGCCTGCCCGGCGGCCAGTTCGTTTTCGTCCAGACCGACGTCGGTCAGCGGATCGTCGCGCCAGAGCTGCCCGGGGCCGAGGCGCTTGGCGGTCAACGGCGGCAGACCGGACAACATCGGGTCGCTTTGCGGAGGCGGCGGCGCGGGCAGCTCCTTGGTGCAGGCGCACCACAGCATCGCCGGCAACAACAACAGAATCAGAACTCGCAAAAGGCGCACGACAGTTCTCCGCTCAAGAAAGATCGCGCTATGGTAACGCGTTTTGCCTGGATTTCTCCAGTACCTTTCCGCGAGCGGTTCCCGGCGGGTCGATCAGGCGCACCTGGACCACGTTGAGCGTGGGCACGCCGAAGGATTCCTCGACCCGCCCGGTGAGCCAATACGGCCGCGTCGTGGTCAGCATGTGGCAGAAGCGCGCATAGGCCTTGGGGAAAAACACGGTCTCGAACAGCGCGGTGGTGTCCTCGAAGGAGACGAACTCCATCGGCTCCTTTTTTTTGGTCTGCACCGTTTTGCCGGTGACCAGCCAGCCGGGCACGGTGACGTGCCGCCCGATGTGTTGTTCCAGATCGACGGCGTCGACGTGCCGCACGCGCGCCAGTTGGTCGGCGTACAGCGACAGCGGGTGGCGGCTGGCGAGAAAGCCCAGCGTTTCGACCTCCTGGCGCAGCACGACCAGCTCGTCGTAGGCCGGCGGGGTGGGCAGCGGGCCGGAGGGGCGCACGTCGAACAGCGAGAGCGTGGCGTCCTTTTTCGCGGGTGGCTGCTTGCCGTGGGCGTAGCGCATCAGCTCCCACATCAGGCGCGGACGCGCGGCCAAGCCGTGCAGCGCGTCGAAGGCCCCGCCGCGAATGAGGATGCGCAAGTCCGCCGGGTCCATCTGCGTGCGCGCGGCCAGATCGGCGAAGTTCGCATAGGGCCCGCGTCGCTCGCGTTCGTCCAGCAGCGCGTCGACGGCCTTGTTGTTCAAGCCCTTGGGTTGCATCAGGCCGATGCGCAGCCAGTCGGCCGCGCCGATCCACTCGCGGTTGGACGCGTTCACGTCCAGCCCCAGCAGCCGCAGGCCCAGGCGGCGCGCCTCGCTCACGTAGGCGAACGGTCCGTAGTAACCGCCCTGGTTGCTGATCACCGCGGCGATGAACGCGGCCGGATGATGCGCCTTGATGTACGCGCTTTTGAAACTGACCAGCGCGTAGGACGCCGAGTGTGGTTTGCAGAAACTGTAGCCGGCGAAGCTTTCAATCATCTCCCAGATCTTCGCCGTCGTCTCCCCGCTCTCGCCGCGCGCGGCCGCCCCGGCGACAAAGTCGCGCTTGTAATCCTCGAACTTGCGCCCGCTGCGCTTCTTGGACAGCACCTTGCGCAGCCCGTCGGCCTTGGCCGAATCGAAGCCCGCGATGGCCATGCCCGCCTTGGCCACGTCCTCCTGGTAGACCATGATGCCGAAGGTCTCGGCGAGCTGTTTTTCCAGCACCGGGTGCAGCGGCTCCCACGCGCCGCCGTGCAGCCGCCGCACGTACTCCTCGATGAACACGTTGGCCGCCGGGCGGATGATCGAGCTATGCACCACCAGCCGGTCGTAGCTGCCGGTGCGGCATTTCTTCTGCAACTGGCGCATGGCCGGCGACTCGACGTAAAACACGCCGACCGTCTCGCCGGTGGCGATCAGCCGCTGCGTCGCCGGATCGTCGAGCGGATTGAACGCGGCGTAGGCGATCGACACGCCCTCGCGCGCCTCGATCGACGCCAGCGCGTCGCGGATCACCGCGAGGCTGCGGTTGCCCAGCAGGTCCATTTTGACCAGCCCGGCGTCCTCGGTCTGGTCCTTTTCCCATTGAATGATCGGCACGCCCTTGGGCGCGTCCTGCACCGGCACGACCGCCGCCACGCCCTGCGGCACGACGACCAGCCCGCCGGGGTGAATCGACAGGTAACGCGGATGCCCGGTGAGCAGCTTGGACAGACGCAGGATCTCCGGCCACGGATCGTCGAGGTGCAGGTCTTTGAACAAAGGATGCTCGCGGACCATGCGCTCGGCGTCGGCGGCGTACCAGAAGCTCGACATGCGCCCGGTGACGCGCCCGATTTCGTCGTCGGGCAGGCCGTAGACCTTGGCGATTTCGCGCACCGCGCCCGCGGCCTTGAAGCCGACCTGGTTGCAGACCATCGCCGTGCGCTCGCGGCCGTAATGTTCCAGCGTCCAGGCGATGACGTCCTCGCGCTCGTCCCAGGCGAAGTCGATGTCGATGTCCGGCGGATCCTCGCGCCGCGGGTTGAGGAAGCGGTCGAAAAACAGGTCGTGCGCCAGCGGCTCGACGTGCGTGATGCCCAGCAGGTAGCTGACGATCGACGCCGCCGCGCTGCCCCGGCCGCAGGTCAGCTTCGCCTGCCGCGAAATGCGCTCGGCCAGCAGAAAGACCTCGGCGAAGCCCTTGCCGCGGATGATCTTCATTTCGTATTGCAGGCGAGCTTCGATCTCCGGCCGCCATTTGCCGTAGCGCCAGGGGATGCGCGCGCGGCAACGCCCTTCGAGAATGTCGGCGGCCTGCTCGGTGTCGGCCACGAGCCCGGGGTAGATCGTCGCGCCCAGACCCGGATCGACGCAGGCGCGCGCGGCCAGTTCGCCGGCGGCGGCCAGCGCCTCGGGGCGCCAGGCCAGTTGCTGCGCGACCTGCGCGGGCGAGGGCAGGCGCGCCGCGGGACCGGGGACCTCGGCCGGATCCAGGCGGCTGAGGGTGGTGTTCAGGTCGATCGCGCGCACCAGGCGCATGACCAACGGGTGATCGTCGTGCAGGTACATCGTCGGCCAGGCCGCGACGACCGGCAGACCGCGTTGCTTCGCCGCGCGATAAAACGAAAATCCGCCCGGGCCGATCGCCGCGTAGGTTTCCGGACGCTCGCGCAGTTCGTCGAGCAACGCCGGATCGTCCACCAGCAAGGCCGCTTGCGCGGAAAGATGCCGCAACGCGACGGGCAGCGAAAAATCCGGATCGCGATGCAGCGCGGTCACCAGTCGCGAGAGTTCGCGGTAGCCTTCCGGAGACAGCGCCAACGCCGCCGCGCGCCGGCCGCCGTGCCGCAGCTCGACGCCCACGAGCAATTCGAGCCCCTGCGCCCGGGCTTCCTGCAGCGACCAGATCAGGCCGTAAAAGCCGTTGACGTCGCACAACCCCAGGCGCGTGTAGCCGAGCTCCTTCGCCGCGGCCAGCAGCGCCTCGGGCGGCGCCACCCCGCGCATCAGCGAAAAGCTCGATCGCACCCACAATGGACAAAAGGAGTTCATTCGTTTTCTCGGGTGACTAACGACGACGAGCAATGACTTCCATACGCGTCAGCGCCGGCCGTGGTTCCACGCAATGAAAGCAAAACATAGGTCCAGGGATTATCCCTGGTCTTCCGGCTTTACAAAACCATACCCATACAATAGTATGGGTTCGGTTCAAAGTCAACGCGCCTCTTGCGTTGCCGGGCGACTTTTTTTGCTCGACAATACGCACGCACTCAGGAGGGGAAAGCCATGGCCCGCAAAACCGCGAAGGAAAAATTGCATAAACCGGCCGAGCGGCAGATCAAAAAGATCGACGAGCGCAAGGGCGCCTGGCTGGGCGATTACGACACGATGCTCATTCCCACGCCGTTGGACGTGGACGAGGTGATCCGCACCGTGCCCAAGGGCAAGCTGACGACGGTCAACCGCATTCGCGAGATTCTCGCGGCCAGGCACGGCGCGGCGACTTCCTGCCCGACCTGCGTGGGCATTTTCTGCAACATTGCGGCGGCTGCGGCTGAAGAGGATTTATCGGCCGGCGCCAAGCGCGTCACCCCCTATTGGCGGGTGCTCAAGTCCGACGGCACGCTCAACCCGAAGTTCCCCGACGGCACGGAAGGGCAGGCGGTCAAGCTCGCCGCCGAAGGCCACACCATTGTGCCGAGCAAGGGCAAGAAGCCGCCGACCGTGGCGAACTGGGAAGCGAAAGTCGTTTAGATTATCTCTTGACTTCCGAATTGGGACACCTGAAGCCGATACGCCCCGGAGGGGCGAATGGTAAGTAGCGAAGGGCGAAGCCCTGGAAACCATGGCCCGCCCAGAGCCAACAAGCCCCGGAGGGGCGAAGGAATCTTTGAAAATTCGAATCAGATCGGCCACGGCGATTTGCGTATGCGTTGAAAATGATCGGCTGTTCCGCCGGAGGCGGGCATCACCTGCACCCCTGCGGGGTTTGTTTGAATTTGCCTCGTCTGATTCCAGGGCTTCGCCCTTCGCTACTGACCTGCGCCCTGCGGGCTTGAGGGTCCTGCACAGAAAATCATTTCAACGTTGTTCGACTTCGCCCGATTTTCTTCTCGGAACATCCTAAATCGAAATCGTCATCTTGTAATTTCGAGCACCTACAAAATAAAAAACAGGGCGTGCGGAAGTCTGGGAAGCGAAAGTCGTCTAAATTGTTTCAATAGAATTTAAGATCAATCCGGCAGCGGAATGGGCACGCGGTCCAGCGGTCGGGCGAGGGAGACGCGCTCGCAGACCGACTGCGCTTCCTGTTCCAGGCGCAGCAGGTCTTCGTGCTTGTAGCGCGGGCTGACGTGCCCCAGCAGCGCCCGGCGGCAACCGGATTCGGCGATCAGTTGCGCAGCCTGCCGCGCGGTGAGGTGTTTTTTCTCGACGGCCTCGGCGGTGTGCTCGTCGGTGAACATCGCCTCGATCACGGCCAGGTCGGCGTCGCGCAGCAGTTCGACGATGTTCGCGCAGGGCGCGGTGTCGGTAACGAAGGCGAACTTGCGCCCGCGCCGGGGCGCGCCGAGCACCTGCGCCGGCTCAACGATCCGCCCGTCGACCTCGACCGCTTCGCCCAGTTGCAGCTTGCCCCACAGCGGCCCTTCGGGCACGCCGAGTTCGCGCGCCTTCTCGACCGAAAACCGGCCGGGCCGCGGCGCTTCCTCGTAGGAAAATCCCAGCGTCGGCGCGGTGTGGTTCAGCGGCAGATAACGCAGGGTGAAGCCGTCGCCGGCGATCTCCCCGCCCTCGCGCAGCAGGTCGACGTAGTTGATTTGATACGACAGATAAAAGCGCAACAGGTGCCGCGTGCCGCGCACGTATTCGACGACCTCGGGCAGGCCGAGAACGTCCACCGTGTGGTCCGGTTCGGCCTGGGCCAGCAGCATCAGCATGCCGGGGATGCCGGTCAGGTGATCGGCGTGCAGGTGCGTCAGGGCGAAACGCTCGATGCGCCCGATGCCGAACCCGCTGGCTTTGAGCGGCACCTGCGTGCCCTCGCCGCAGTCGAACAGCGTCACGCGCCCGTTGTGGCGCAACACGACGCTGGTCAAAAAGCGGCCGGGCATCGGCATCATCCCGCCCAGGCCCAGAACCATGACTTCCACGCAACATCTCCCGTGCAAGGTGTTGCCCTGTTGTCATACGGACAGGGGCGGGGTGTCAAGGGAGATGCGAGAATGAGTATTATATAAAATGATTTGATCCGCTATAATATGGGTGTAATAAGTGAATGAGGATTTCTAATGATTATAATTGTTGTGAAATATATTCGCAAAATATCTATTTCTTTTTTCTTGCTCTCCCTGTTTTTTATTGTAGTAGTGATTTTTCCTGTTATATACTATTGTTTGTGGTCAAGACATTCTGATTCGTTCATTGTTCATCAAGAAACAAATTTACATCCTATACAACTTCTTCAAGACCTACTTTGGGGTGATTCCCACAATGCGACAAATAATTATGAGTCGTTTACTTTAAAAGACTTTTCAAGAGAAACCATGAGAGTATATTCAGTTGAAGTTTCATTATCCAATGAATACAGAAGGCTAAAAAGGGAAGAAAGTGAGACATCTGATCTATTAAGTAAAGCTTCAAAAGACCATATGAAAAGATCGGAAGAGCACACGTCTGAACTCCAGTCACCGAATACGATCT
>CALBTQ010000554.1 GCA_937967875.1 uncultured Pseudomonadota bacterium | reverse complement strand
AGCGAGTGTGATGACGACAACGTAGGGGAGTATGCCGATACAATCCTTGACGACGATGACGACGACAACGACGATAACGATGACGGGTGCGGCTGCTGATGAAACGCGCGCACACAATTTTTATTCTATTGCTGGCGTTGCTGCTGACGGCCGCCACGGCCTGCAAAAACTCAACCGACGATGATGACGACAATGATGCGCCGGCGGACGACGACAACGGTGATGACGATGACGACGACGATACAACGCCGGCGGACGACGATGATAACAACACCCTGCCCGATGACGATACGGGCGACGACGACACCGAGGAGCCCTGCGGTACGGTGATTATCGGTCCGCTGGAATGGACGCAATGCGACAACGGCGAGGATATCAACCACTACGACGCCATCTCTTACGTGAAGCTGCTGGAGTTGGACGGCAAGAACGATTGGCGCATGCCCTCGCGGGCTGAACTGCAAAGCCTGTACGACGAGTCATTCACGCAGGACACGGACTGTTATCTGCCCGCGCACATCGTCGAGCCGTTCCGCCTGAGTTGTTCATGGCAGTGGACCGGCGAGGTTGTGAGCATCTACGAGGATATCGCCTGGACGGTCGGCTTCTCGCACGGCACGGTGACGATCGAAATCCGCGATAACTCGTCGCGATTGCGGGTGTTGGCGGTGCGGGATTTGCCCGACTAATGCCGGTGCGGGTGGTCGGTTTCCAACGGCGGGCGAGGTCGTTGTTTGCGCATGACCACTCCCCCGTTGGCGCAGGCCTTGGCGCATAGACCGCAGCCGAAACACTTCTCCAGATCGACGGTGACGCGATTGTCGACGATCGTTCGCGCTTCCCACGGACACACGGTCAGACAATCGCCGCAGGCGCGACAGGCGCCGTCAATCGTCTCGGCCACGTACTCGCCGCGAATCAGCGGGAAGCCTTCCTGCCCGAACGTCTTGTTAAGGATAAAGGGCACGCAACCGTCGCTGCAGCAATTGCAGACGGCGTACTCGTTGACGCCCTCGGCCGTCGGGCAATGCACAAAAACCATGTGCCACATACCGTCGGCGGCGCAGGCGTTGACGATTTCTTTCGCCTCTTGCTTTTCGATCGTGCGGTAATCGTGCGGGAACGCCTTGGTGAATGCATGCGTACCGGTGCGGATGACGATGTCGGTTTCCAGCCGATGGTTGCACTGCCCATGGGCGACGCGGCAGCGACAAGGACCGACGGCGATGACGGTCGCCTGTCGGTCGATCAACTCCAGCACGTGCTCGGTAAGCATCGGGTGACCGGTGTCGATAAACCGGCCGACCGGATAGACGATCAGGTTTTTCGTCAACGCGCGCAGGACGGGATTTTCCGACAGTGTCTTCCACGGACCACGCGTGGCGCGGTAGCCGAAGCGCAGGAACGGGATTTCGCCGTAACGGGCCAGTAAATAAAGCAGGTATTTGCGCAGGGGATTTTGTTCGTGCACGAGCAGGTGTCCGATCAAAAAGATCGGCACCCACTCGTTGACGAACGGATCCATGAAATTCTTAGAATTTGAACGACGCGGTCAGCGACGAATAGATGAAGTGACCGCCCGCTTCGTAGCGCGGATACAACGGATTGGTTTCCGGGTCTTCCTCGTCCATATCGCCTTCGTCTTTGTTGACCGAGCGCGTGGACACGATGTGGTCCATCAGCGACAGGTCGATGGAAACCAGATCGCCGCGCGGGCCGCCGAAATTGCCGCCGAAGCCGAAGCTGACGATGCTGGTCGGCGCGTCGATGATCGTGGTCGTGCCCTTCTGGGCGTCGGCCGCGGAGGATTCGAAGGCATAACCGGCGCGCAGGGCGAGGAATTTATAGGGTTTCACTTCGACGCCGAAGCGCGGCGTCCAGGTGTCGTTGAAATCCGGATCTTCAACGTCGAGGATTTCCGGGCGCTCGTAATCGAGACCGGCCTCGGCCATCTGCTTGAAGTTGAGGTTGATGTTGGGGAACGGGCCTTCATAGGCGGACCAGTTGTTCCAGCTCAGTTCACCGGTGAGCAGCACGTGTTCGTCGGGCTCGCCGGCCACCGCAAAGGTCAAGCGCCGCGGAATGAAGTTGTATTTGGCTTCGTATTCGACTTCGACGATGCCGTCGGGATCGGAGGGCACCAGTTTCTGCTGCACGGTTTTATTGTAGTAGCTGTAGCTCTGACCGGAGTAAACCAGACCGAAACGCAGAAATTCGTGCGAGCGAACGTAGAAACCGAAGATCGGCGAGGCCTGCGCGGACAATTCGCTGGTCGCCAGCGTATCGGCATAGGCGCCTTCGCCGTCGATCGGCACATCGGTCCAGGCGGAGCCGAACGGATCGATGGTGATGCGCGCCGCCACTCCCAAACCGAAGTTGGAGGCCAACTGCACAGCGGCAGCCGGCAGCATCGTCATGCCGAAGATGCCGGTGTCGTAATCGAGGAAATACGGCCGGTTGGCGGTGAAAATCTTGCGGCGGCTTTTGCCGTCGACCGGCACCTGCAGGCCCAGACCGAGGAAGACGAGATCATACAATCCCCCGGAAACGCCCATGTTGATAAACTGCGACGCTTCCAAGGAACGGGCATCGCGCACGACGTCCGGCGCGGTTTTACTGTCGCCGCCGTCATCCTGCAGCTCGATGTTGAGCGCGGGGACGGTGAACGAAAAACCGCCGAAGGCGCGAATCTGCTTGGATTCAATCGGAGCGCCGGGATTATAGAAGGTAGCCTCGGGGCCTTCGGCAAGCGCCGTATAGGCGTTGGCCAGACCGGTAGCGCGACTATTGAAACCGAACAATTCAAGTTGGTGCGCGCCGGCAAGAGCCGGAATCAGGCAAACCAAAGTGATTACAAATACAGTCCCAACCACTTTATACATCGTAAACTCCCAATGCATTCTCGGCGTAAGATGCAAAATGATATCATCGGTTTTCAAAGGTGTAAAGCAAGACGATTAGGTTTTTTCATGTACCCAACCGCCGACCGGTAGGCGCTTGTTTCGTTTTGCTTTCCGCTCGATTTCCCGATAGATTGAACGGTAACAATCCACTGCGTTCGATGGAGGGGAGGAAAGTCGCCATGCGGGCAAAGACGAAAATTATCCTAGTGGTGTCGCTCTTTCTGGCCGCGATAAGCCTGGCCGTGGCCGCCGAAATGAAAGGAACGCCCATCGTTCCCGGTACGGTCCGCGTCGAACAGTTCATCGCTCCAACGATGTGCGGCGAATGCCACGGCATGATCTTCGACGAATGGAAAGGCTCGATGCACTCGCTGGCCCTGGAGGACCCGGTCTATCAGGCGTTGGCAAAACATTTCTACAAAAACGCGCCGTCGGACCTCGCGCGGCGCAGAT
>CALBTQ010000553.1 GCA_937967875.1 uncultured Pseudomonadota bacterium | reverse complement strand
GAACGCCGACATCATCTACACGCCGATCGCCGGGTTCATCGGCGGCGTGCTGTCGGGCGTGCTGGTGCTGGGCCTGGCGCCGATCTTCGAAAACCTGTTGGGCTACATGACCGACATTTCGTTGCTGGAACTGGCCAACTACGAAAATCCGCTGCTGCGGCGCATTTCACATTACGCGTCGGGCACGTTCCACCACTCGATCGCCATCAGTTCGCTGGCCGAGGCGGCGGCCGAGGCGATCGGCGCGAACGCGCTGTTGGTGCGCGTCGGCGCGCTCTACCACGATCTGGGCAAGAGCCTCAATCCGCACTATTTCGTCGAAAATCAACTGGGCGACAACCCGCACGACAAGGAAAAAACGCCGCGCGATTCGGCGAAGATCATCAAGGCGCACGTGATCGAGGGGGCGAAGCTGGCGCACGAAAACAAGCTGCCGGAGCGGATCATCGATTTCATCGAGCAGCATCACGGCACGCGAGTGATCGCCTATTTCCTCGATCGTGCGCAGAAGGCGGCGGCCGCCGGCGGCGCGCCGGTCGTCGAGGCCGCCTACCGCTATCCGGGCCCGAAACCGCAAACGCGCGAGACGGCCATTTTGATGATCTGCGATGTGATCGAAGCGCGCAGCCGGACCATCACCGATCGCGACGAGGTCAAGGTGCGCGCGATGATCGACGAGATGATCCAACGGCTGGTCGACGAGGGCGAACTGAACGAATGCCCGTTGCACATCGGCGATCTGACGCGTATCGCACAGGCGCTGACCGAGGTGATCATCGGCATGCACCACAACCGCATCGCCTATCCGGATCAGAAAAAATTCAGCCAGCTTAGAAATTAGTCGCGCTTGACGGCCAGTTGCCCGCAGGCGGCGAGGATGTCGCGACCGCGCGGTTTGCGCACGATCGCGGTCAGGTTGTGGTCGAGCAGAATTTGTAGGAAGCCGTCGACCGTCGCGTCGTCGGGCGGTTCGTAACCGGAGCCGGCGAAGGGATTGCACGCGATGAGGTTGATCTTGGGCCGCAGCGGCTTGACCAGGTCGACCAGCTTGAGCGCGTCGGCCTCGCTGTCGTTGACGCCCCGGACCAGCGCGTACTCGAAGGTGATGCGCCGGCGCGGCGACAGCGGGTAGCGGCGGCAGGCATCCATCAGTTCCTTGAGCGGGTACTTGCGGTTGATCGGCACGAGCTGATCGCGCGTTTTGTCGTCGGCCGCGTGCAGGCTGATCGCCAAGCTGATTTCGATTTCTTTTCCCAACCGATCCAGTTGCGGCACGATCCCCACGGTCGAGAGCGTAACCTTTCGCGGGCTGAGGTTGGGACCGTAATCGTCGCGCCAGATCGAGATGGCGCCCATGACGTTCTCGTAATTGTCCAGCGGTTCGCCCATGCCCATCAGCACCAGGTTGCTGATGCGCCGCTCGCCGGCGAGGCGTTGCACGGCCAGAAATTGTTCGACGATCTCGCCAGTGGTTAGGCTGCGGATCAGGCCCATCGTGCCGGTGCGGCAAAAACGGCAACCGAAGCGGCAACCGATTTGCGTGCTCAGGCAGACCGTCAGCCGTCGCGGTTCGGGGATGAGCACGCTTTCGATCAGGTGGCCGTCGGCGGTGCGCAGCGCCAACTTGCGCGTGCCGTCCTCGCTGGTCAGCGTCTCGGCGACCTCCAGACGCAGCAGGGAAAAATGCTTGTCCAGCGTTTCGCGCAACGTCTGGCTGATGTCGGTCATTTCATGAAACGAGGCCACGTCGCGCCGATAGAGCCAAGGGAAGATCTGCTTGGCGCGGTAGGGCTTCTCGCCGAGCGCTTGCAGCTCGCTCGCCAGTTGTTTGAGCGTCAGGCTTTTGATGCAGATCTTGCTCACGTCAACGCTTTCGCCGCCGCCCGCCCGGCCAGATAGCCGGTGGAGAAGGCGGCCTGTAAGTTATACCCGCCGCTTACGCCGTCGATGTCGAGTACCTCGCCGGCGAAAAACAGCCCGGGCACGAGCCGGCTTTCCATCGTGCGCGGATCGACTTCGTCGAGCAGCACGCCGCCGGCGGTCACCAGCGCTTGCCGCCAGTCGCCGATGCCGGCGACAGATCGGAAGAGCACACGTCTTAACTCCAGTCACCGAATACGATCTCGTAT
>CALBTQ010000552.1 GCA_937967875.1 uncultured Pseudomonadota bacterium | reverse complement strand
TTTGGTGACTTTGCTCTCGCGTTTCTTTTCTTCATCGTGCAACTGATGGACGCGATCCAAGTATTCCTTCGTGCCGTCATCCGCCAGATCGATCGCGTTCTCCAAGGTGCAGGCCGGGCAGACGATTTGTTCGTCGTCCAGAAAGCGCATGCAATCGCCGCAAATGGCTTTGCCGCAGATTGAGCACTCATAGAGCGCGTCTTCTTTCGGATGGTAGTAGCACTTGGTCATCTGGTCCTCATGTTACCGATCGATTTTTTTTGACATGCCGGGCCGTCTTCTGTCAAACGCCGTCATGGTCAATATGCCGGTTGGTCCGCCTCGTCCTCCGGTCCGGCCAGGGGCAAGGTCACCGTGAAGGCCGTGCCGTGCTTGGATTTGGAGGCGAAGCGGATCTCTCCGCCCATGCGCTCGACGAGCATTTTGCTGATGGGCATGCCCAATCCCCATCCTTCGTGATGCATGTCGAAACGTTCGATCTGTTGAAAACGATCGAACACCTTCGGCGCGTCTTCGGGGCGGATGCCGATGCCGGTGTCGGCGACGGTCAGGCGCACATAGTTTTTCTCGGCGATCGAAGCCAACTCCAGTTGAATGGTGATACGGCCCCGCTCGGTGAATTTGATCGCGTTGGAAACCAGATTGGTCATCACCTGCGTTATGCGATCGGGATCCAACAGTACGTCGTGCAACGCGGGATTGTCGGAAATTTCGACGACCAGTTTCAGTCCTTTGCGCTCGATCGCCGCGCGGTGCGCGTGGGCGTTGTGCGCGACCAACTCGGCCAGGTCGACCGACTTGTTGTTGATCGGCATGCGGTTGGCTTCCAGGCGCGTCATGTCCAGCAGATCGTTGATCAGGCGACCCAGGCGGTCGGCTTCGTCGCGGATGATGGACAGAAAGCGTCGCCGGCCTTCCTCGGAGAGATTCAAATCCTCGCTGAGCAGACCTTCGGCGCTGGCGCTGATGCTGGTCAGCGGGGTTTTCAATTCGTGGCTGATCAGGCCGAGGAAGTCGTCCTTGTTTTTGTCCAGTTCGCGCAGGCGGCCCAGCGCGTCTTTGAGGTTTTTGGTTCGTTCCTCGATGCGGTGTTCGAGGTTGAGGTTGAGCTGCATCATTTCGACATCGGCCTTTTCCAGCGACTCCTGTTTGACGGCCAGTTCCTGGCGCATCAGCGCGAGCTTCTGGGTCATCGCGGCGAAGCTTTCGGTCAGGAGGCCGATTTTATCCCGACGTTCGGCGATGATTTTCACCGGGTGGATGCCGTCGAATCTGTCGACGGCCTCGATCAATTGCTGAATGGGTTTGGTCAGCGAACCGGCCAAACGCTGCGAGAGGAAATAAGCCACCAGGGCCAGCAAAAGCAAGAGCATCGCCGCGGACATCGCCATCAGATAGTTGGTCTGGTCCAGCTTGGCGCGCACGTCGTTGGTGAAGTCGTCACGAAAATGATGGGCTGTTTTCAACCAGGAAAAATCGTCCAAGGCGTTGGAGGCGAGCACCAATTTCATTTTGGTCGGTTGCAGCGTTTCTTCGGCGATCAGGAAGTCGGCCTCGCGCAGCGCGGCGGAGATTTTCGTGTATGTATGCAATTGCTGTGGAAGCAGTTGATCGTTCAGCCGATGCAGCAGCCGGCCTTGTTCGTCAAAAATGTAAACCAGATTGGCTTCGTGCTCGAGGATCGTCAGCAGGCAGTCGAGCGCGGCCGGAGAATCGCCGTTGAAGTGCTCCTGAAAATAGGCGAACGAGCGACCGGCCATGTGCGCGTTGTTTTGCAGCGCCGCATTGACGTCGGCGCGCACGGTGCTTTCCACCAGCCGCGTTTTACGGTGCGCGTAATCGCCCGCGTCCTTGATGATCAGAAAGCCCGTCGATTCGAGCATCTTGGCCTGATAGAAATACATGACCAGCAGCGGCGTGACGGCGATCAGCAGCGAGCCGAGCAAGATGCGTGAACGAATCGACAAGCCTCGAAACATCTTCCGCCTCTAAAATGGAATTTTTTCGTACGGCTTGGGAATGCGAATTTCGACGCCGGGCGCCACGGCCAGAATTTTACTGCCGAAGGTGTGCGGGTCGGCGCCGGGAATCAGCCGCGTGGTTTCGCTCAGCGGCAGCGAGAAATCCTCGAAATGAAAGGGCATCACCTTTTTCGGTTTGATCTTGTGCATGATGCGCTTGGCGAACTCCGGCGTGTATTGATAGCCCGAAGCGCACAACCAGGCCGAACTGACGCGGCGCTGCGGCAGCAGATTGTCGATTATATTCGCCGTACCCAGATGCAAAATCGTTTTCCCGCCGGCGGTAATGAACAACATTAACGGCGGATCGCCGTGCTTGAACTGCCAGACCCAGAACGGCGCCTGCGCTTCCGGCGAGATCCGCCCGGGGAAGGGCACCTTGCCCAACGCGACGCGACCGTGCCGGGTCTTCACCGATTCGACGGTGAACGAACCCACCGTGAAGCGATTGCCGTGCGTCAGCACTTCCGGGCAGGGCGGCAGGCCGTATGCCTTGAGCGTGGTGTCGACGCTTTCGTTGCCCCAGACCGGCACGCCGAGTTTTTGCGCGATATAAGGCACGTCGCACAGGTGATCGGAATGCGCGTGGGTGACCACGATGCCCAGTACTTCGCCGTCGAGGCCGGCGAGGTATTGGTCGATTTTCTCCGTGTTCGGCGCCAGGCGGGCGGTGAACGTCCGCCACTTGTTCGGCCGGCTGATGTGCGGGTCGATCAGCAGAATCTGCCCGTTGTGCTCCAGCTCAAGACTCGCCGTCCCCAGCCACTTCGCGGTAGCCATCGCGCTCCCCCTTTTTGCTGACGTGGTTCAAGTACCAATCCATATCCGAAAGGATGCCGCGCAGAATGCTCACCTCGCGCTCGCTGATCTGCGCGCGGCCGTACATGCGCCGCAACGCGCGCATAATGTGCTCCGGATTCTCCGGTGCGAGAAAGCCGATTTCCAAATACATCGCGCGCATCTGCTTGAACATCCGCTCCAGCTTGTCGTGCTTGGCCGGATGAATTTTATCGATTTCCGCCGGCACCTGCGCGGCCGCCTTGAACAATTCGTAGGCGAACACGAGCACGGCTTGCGCGAGGTTTAAACTTTTATGCGCCGGATCGGTTTCGATTTCCACCAGAAACTGACACATATCCAGCTCGGCGTTGTCCAGACCGCTGACCTCGTTGCCGAACAGCAGCGCTGCCTGCGCCTCGCCGGTCAGCTTGGGCAGCAACCAGCCAGGCAACGCGGCCGAGGTGCCGAAGCGCTCGCGATTTTTGCCCAGGCGTCGGCTGGTGCCCACCACGAAGGAAAAATCGGCCAGCGCCGACGGCAGATCGGTGAAGATTTGCGCACGCTCCAGGATGTCGTAGGAGTTGGTGGCCATCTGCCGGCATAGGTCGGTGTCGAAGTCGCATGGATTGATCAGCCGCAGTTTGCTCAAACCGAAGTTTTTCATCGCCCGCGCGACCTGACCGAGGTTGCCGTCGCCGGCCGGGCGCACGAGCACGACGCAGATGTTGTCGAGCACGGGAGGATGTTTCATCTCGATGATCATTGCGCCTCCCGGAAGTTGGCGAAGATTTGCCTCGCGAAAACGGGCCGCTGCGCGTTACGCCAGGCGGCGAGCAAATCGATCTTCACCGACTTTTTAATTTTGGCGACCCACGCGAAAAACAGCAGGCCCGCATAGGGGCCGATCTCCGGATGAAATTGCAGCCCCCACACCGGTTTTTCGCGTAGGCGCATGGCCTGCACCGCGCAGATATCGCTTGCGGCGAGCACCTCGGCCTGCGGCGGTAGATGGCACACCTCGTCGAAATGCGAACAAAACGCGTCGATCGTCGGCGGCAGACCGGCGAACAACGGATCGTTCGTCGTCAGGCGCATCGGATGCCAACCGAATTCGGGCGCGGCAGCGTGACGCACGCAATCGTCGCCCCACAGGGCGCGGGCGATCAACTGGTGCCCGAAGCAAATGCCCAGCACCGGTTTGCCCGCGTCGACGGCGGCGCGGACGAAATCCATCTGGCGCAGGATCCAATCGTCGTTGTCGACGATCGAGGCTTCCGAACCGGTGAGAATCAGGTGCGTGAACGAAGCGAGCGGCGGCAGCGGCTCGCTCGGTGCGCGGCAGATGCACGGCGCTTCGGTTAAAAATCGTTTGGTAAGCGATCCTTCGTCGAGCAGGCGATGATTCAGGGAATTGTCGAGCAACAACGTTTGCACCGCGCGCTATCCTTCAAGGGCCGCGGCGATTTCCGCGGCGATGGCGTCGGCGGCAGCAACCGGATCGTTCGCGCCGGTGATCGGTCGGCCGATCACCAGGTAGTCCGCGCCGTCGGCGACGGCCATCGCGGGTGTGACCACGCGTTTCTGATCGCCCACCGCGCCGCCCGCCGGGCGAATGCCGGGGGTGACGACGACGAAATCCTCGCCGCAGGCCTGTTTGATCGCTTTGACTTCCTTCGCGCTGGCGACCACGCCGTCCAGACCGTTGGCCTGCGCGAGTTTGGCCAGGCGCACCACGGCCGCGTCCGCCGGACCGGTCAGGCCGATGTCGCGCAGGTCGTCGTCGTTGAGACTGGTCAGCACGGTCACGCCGATGACCAGCGGTTTTTCAGCCGCGGCCCGCGCCGCGTCCGCCGCCGCCCGGCACATTGCCGCGCCGCCGGATGCGTGCACGTTGAGCATCCATACGCCGTGGCGCATTGCGGAACGCACCGCGCTGGCCACCGTGTTGGGGATGTCGTGAAATTTCATGTCCAGAAAAACGCGGCCGCCGTTTTGCGTAACCGCATCGATCACGGCGGGGCCGACGGCGGTGAACAATTCCTTACCGATTTTGAACGCGCCGACGTGCCCGGTCAGCCGCTCGGCCAGAGAACGCGCCTTGGCGAGCGAATCGACATCGAGCGCGACCAGGATTTTCTCACGCGCTTCAGCCATGGCATGCCTCGTCGATCAGGCTCTTAAGTTTGTCGACGATCTCGGTCAGCGGCACGAGGGTGAATTCCTTTTCGCCGCGCACCTTGAGCTCGACCGCGTTGTCGGCCAACGCTTTTTTGCCGACGGTCACGCGCAGCGGAATGCCGATCAGGTCGGCGTCTTTGAATTTCACACCCGGGCGTTCGTCGCGATCGTCGAGCAAAACGTCGATGCCCAGGGCGAGCAGTTCGTCGTGCAGCTTCATCGCGGCGGCGTATTCCTCGCCGTCAACCTTGCCGATGGGAACGATTTCGACGGGGAAAGGCGCGAGGGGCAGCGGCCAGATGATACCGTCGTCGTCGTTGTTCTGCTCGATTGCGGCGGCGGCGGTGCGGCCGATGCCGATGCCGTAGCAGCCCATGATCATCTCTTTTTCCTGGCCCGCTTCGTCCAGGAACGTCGCGCGCATCGTCTTGGAGTACTTGGTGCCCAGCTTGAAGATATGGCCGACTTCGATGCCGCGCTGAATCTGGTACATGCCGCCGCAGCGCGGGCACGTGTCGCCGGCCAACGCGGTGCGGATGTCGGCCCAATGCGTCGGCTGCCAGTCGCGACCGAGGTTGACGCCGGTGACGTGCATGTCGACTTCGTTGCCGCCGGTGACCATGTTGCCGCAGCCGCGCAGACTGAAATCAGCGACGAGGTGTTCCACCTTCAGGTTCTGCGGTCCGGCGAAACCGACCGGCGCGCCGGTGACCTTGACGATCGTGTCGGGATCGGCCAGTTCGATCTCGTCGGCCTTGAGCAGCCGCTGCAGCTTGATCGGATTGATTTCATGATCGCCGCGCACCAGCGCCACGACGGGCTTGCCGTCGGCGACGAAGACCAGCGTCTTGATCAGATTGCTCGGCTGCACGCCCAGGAAGGCGGAAACCTCTTCGATCGTCCGCTGGTCGGGCGTGGCGACTTTTTTCATTTCCGCCATCTCGCCGGTGAAGGGCGTTTCGGGCACGATGGGCAGTTCGGCCTTTTCGGTGTTGGCGGCGTAGCTGCATTTGTCGCAGTAAACGATGGCGTCTTCGCCGGTGGCGGCTAGGACCATGAACTCGGCGCTGAAGCTGCCGCCGATGTTGCCGCTGTCGGCTTCGACCTCGCGGAACTTCAAGCCGCAACGTTCAAAGATGCGGTGATACGCCTGCTGCATCGCTTCGTAACTTTTGTTCGCGCCCTCGTCGTCGACGTCGAAGCTGTAGGCGTCCTTCATGATGAATTCGCGCCCGCGCATCAGCCCGAAACGGGGCCGCACTTCGTCGCGGAACTTGGTCTGAATCTGATAGAGGTTCAACGGCAGTTCGCGGTAGGAGCGAACGTCGCGGCGCACCAGATCGGTGATCACCTCTTCGGCCGTCGGTCCCAGGCAGAATTCGCGCGCGTGCCGATCGCGCAGGCGCAGCAATTCCGGACCGTAAAACTGCCAGCGGTTGGATTCGATCCACAACTCGGCCGGCTGCACGATGGGCAGCAACACTTCCTGCGCTCCGGCGCGGTTCATTTCTTCGCGTACGATCCGCTCGACGTTGCGCAGCACGCGCAGGCCCAGCGGCAGATAGTCGTAGATGCCGGCGGCCAGTTTGCGGATCATCCCGGCGCGCAACATCAACTGATGGCTGAGCACCTCCGCGTCGGAGGGAGTTTCCTTGATCGTCGGGGCAAAAAATTTCGAAAACCGCACGTTACGCTCCTTATTCTTTGCGTTCGGCGCGCAACAGCGCCAGCGCTTCTTTCACGCCGGCGATGACCTGCGCGCGTTCCACCGTTTTCCAGTACGTTCCGCCCTTGTACAGAAGATAGCCCTTCTTCCCGGCGATGACGCCCAAATCGGCCTGCCGGCTTTCGCCGGGGCCGTTGACGCTGCAACCCATTACCGCAATGTGCCACGGTTCGTCCAGATCGCCGAAGGTTTTTTCGATTTCGGCAATCACGTCCTCGGTCGGGCATTCCAGCCGCCCGCAATTGGGGCAGGAGGTGATGGTAATGCCCCGTTGGCGCAGGCCGAGCGCTTTGAGCAGTTCCCACCCGACGCGCACTTCCTCGACCGGATCGCCGGTCAGGCTGACGCGGATGGTGTCGCCGATGCCGTGGCCCAGGATGATGCCGATGCCCGCCGCGCTGCGGATTGTGCCGGCCCATTTCCCGCCGGCCTCGGTGACGCCCACATGCAGCGGGATGTCGGACCGTTCGGCAAACAAAAGATTCGCTTTGACGGTGCGCTCGACGTCGGAAGCCTTGAGGCTCACCTTGATCTGCGTGAAGCCCAGTTCCTCGAGAATGGCGACGTGGCCGAGCGCCGATTGCACCATCGCTTCGGCGGTCGCGCCGCCGTGTTCGTCGAGCAGAGATCGGAAGAGCACACGTCTGAACTCCAGTCACCGAATACGA
>CALBTQ010000551.1 GCA_937967875.1 uncultured Pseudomonadota bacterium | reverse complement strand
AGATCGTATTCGGTGACTGGAGTTCAGACGTGTGCTCTTCCGATCTAGCATGCCCCAGAGGAAAATCGCCCAGCCCACGTGAGCCAGCGCGCGTAGGTGCGGCCACAATTTCGCCGCGCGCCACAATTGCGCCAGAGACATGTGGATCGCACCGAGCAGAAACGAAAGCCGCATGATGTCGCGCACGACGTTCTCGTCGGCTGACGAACCCTCGATCAATTTCAGCTTCGCCAGCACCGCGCCGACTTGCGCCCACACGCCGCCGGCGGCGATCAGGTCGGCGTCGCCCAGGCCGAAGAAGCTGGAGATGACGATTCCCCACAGCAACGCGCACGCGCCGATGATGACGATCAACTGCGCCAACTGCGGACCGGCGCGCGCGGCGAGCTTGCGGTAGAAAAGCAACGCCGGCAGCAGCAACACCAGGCCGTAGCCGCCGTCGGCGATGAGCATCGCGGCGAACAGCGGCAGGGCGATGAGAAACGCGCCGCTGATGTCGAACTCGCGAAAGCCCGGCACGGTGCCCAGGATTTGAAACATGCCTTCGATCGGGCGCGCCCAACGCGGCGTGCGCACGAGGGTCGGCGGCGATTCGTCGTCGGTCGGCGGGCGACGGCGCAACGCGGCGACGACGCCGCAGCGCGCGAGCGTTTCCTGCAGCGCCTGAACGCGGTCGGCGGGCAGCCAGCCTTCGACGGCGAACAGCTCGTCGGTGGACAAACCGCCGCGCTCGGCGATCGTCCATTGTTCGTGCGCGCGCAGTTCGTCTTCGGCGGCCCGCATCGCGGGCAGCAGGTGCGCCAATTGCGCCAGCTCGTCGCGGTGGCGCTTGATTTGCTCGTCGATTCGTCGCGCCTCGGCGAGGATGGCCGGACGATCGCGGGGCGGCGGCTCCAGCACAGCGGCCGCGGCGGGCAGTTCCGGCGGTCGGTCGGGCGGCGAAACGACGCCGACCAGGTTTTCGCGGCGGTTCAGCGGCCCGAGATCGTGCACGAACACGGCGCGGATATCGTCGATCTCCGCCGACGGCACGCGCACGAAATCGAGACGATACCCGGCGGCATGCAAGTCCTCGTGACGCAGTTCACCCCAAAGGGCCAGTTGCTCGGCCTGACGCAGCAACAGATTCAGGCGGTTCTGCAATTCCGGCGCTTGAAAAGCGATCTCCAACACCCGGTCGGCGGCGTCCAGCGCGGAACGCTCCGGCGCTTCGCCGGCGGCCGCCACGCTCGCCAGTACTTGCCGCGCGCGGGCCAGTCGTTGACGCGCGGAGAGCGTCGCCTCGTCGGCGTGCGCCTTTTCCCGCCGCACCGCGCTCAGGTGCATGACGCCCGCGTCGCGCAATACGTTCAGCAAATCGTTCTTGCCCGCCGCGTCGACGACCAGGGTTACTTTTTCCATCGCGGCGATCATGGCGGTCACTCCCGCGCAAGCGGAATGCGCTCGACGGTGCGTTTGCTCGCCTGCTTGGCCTTGGCGATTTTGGCGCGCCCGACGGCGGCGGTTTGTTCGTCGCCCAGGTAAATGCGGATGCGGCGGATAGCCTCCTTCGTGCGGGGGATCATCACCTTTTCGAACAGGTTGAGGCGCTGATTCACCCGGCGCAGTTCGCGATGAAGTATCTGCACTTCCTCGCGCAGTACGATGGCCTCGGCCTGCAGCGATTCGAGACGCCGCAGGTCGCGTACGGCGCGGTCCACCCAGGGCGCGGTGGCGAAGAGACTGTAGCGCGGTTCGGCGAACGCGGCCTCGATGAACAGCGGCACGCCGACGCCGGCGACGTTGGTCGTTTCGGTGACGACCTTGGCGGGCGTGGTCAGTTCGTCGAGGTTGACGCCGGCCGGGGCGCGCAACAGGGCGCGATAGGGCGCGATCTCGTTTTCGCATTCGCGCACCGCCGTTTGGGCGCGCCGCTGTTTGGCGGCCGCTTCGAGCACGCTGATCTGCAATTGTTGCTGCTTGAGCTTGAGGGTCGGCAGGTAGCGCTCGTAGCGCGCGAGCACCTCGCGTTGCGCTTTGAGTTCCGGTCGCGTGAGTTTGATTTTTCTACGCGCCATCGCCGGTCTCCTGCGCGCCGGCGCGCGCCGCCGTGGCCGGCCAATGCTTGTCGATGATCGAGCGGCGAATGCCGATTTCCGCCGGTTCAAAACACGCGGCGAGAATTTCCCAGCAGGTGTCCAGCGCCTTTTCCAGCGGAATGTCGACGGAGAGGTCCATGATGCGGCGCTCGAACAGTTCGCCGTATTTGAGCAGTTGGCGGTCCCAGTTGGACATCTCGAAGCCCATGCTGCGTTTCTCGCGGCTTTCCAACGTGCCTGCATAAAGCTGGATGCAACTGTCCATGATCGCGCGGTGGTCGTCGCGGGTGTTTGCGTTGACCCGCTGCTTGAGGCGGCTGAGGCTGCCGAAGGGCTCGATGCGCCCGTTGCGCAGGTAAAACTGGCCCTCGGTGATGTAGCCCGTGTTGTCGGGCACCGGGTGCGTCACATCGTCGCCGGGCATAGTGGTCACGGCGAGTACGGTCACCGAGCCGCCTTGTTCGAAGTACACGGCCTTTTCGTAGCGCTTGGCCAACTGCGAATACAGGTCGCCGGGATAGCCGCGGTTGGAAGGAATCTGCTCCATGATGATCGCCACTTCCTTGAGCGCGTCGCAAAAGGCGGTCATGTCGGTGAGCAGCACCAGGACGCGCTTGCCCTGCAGAGCGAATTCTTCGCCGACGGCCAGCGCGATGTCGGGCACGCACAGGGCTTCGACGGTCGGTTCGGCGGCGGTGTGAATGAACATGATCGTCCGATGCAGCACGCCGTGTTCCTTGAAGGTGTTGCGAAACATCAGGTAGTCGTCGTGGCGCAAGCCGATGCCGCCGAGGATGATCACGTCGGCGTCGGCCTGCAGGCCGATGCGCGCGAGCAGCTTGTTGTAGGGCTCGCCGGCGGGGGCGAAGATCGGCAGCTTCTGCGAAACGACCAGCGTGTTGAACACGTCGATCATCGGGATGCCGGTGCGGACCATTTCATCGGGCATGGCGCGCACGGTCGGATTGACCGAGGGGCCGCCGATTTCGATCGTCGCGTCGAACAGGTTGGCGCGACCGTCGCGCGGTTTGCCGGATCCGTCGAAGATGCGCCCGTAAAGATTTTTGCTGAACGGGATGCGCATCGGATGGCCGAAGAAGCGGATTTTATCGACCGTCGAAACGCCCTGCGTGCCGGCGAACACCTGCAAGGAAACCTGATCGCCTTCGAGGCGGATGATCTGCGCGAGCGACACGCCCAGCTTGGTGTGCAACACGGCCAGATCGTCGTAGGCCACGCCGGTGGCGGTGACGTTGACGACGCTGCCGGCGATGCGGGTGATGTGATCGTAGTAGCGTCTCATGGCGCATGCCCCCGGTGCGCGATGAACGTGTCGATGTCGGCGAGCATGGCGTCGAAGCGCTCCGAGCCGGTCGCCTGGTAGTTGAGGTTGCGGAACAGATCGGTGGCCCGAACCATGGTGCGCCGCGCTTGGTCCTTGTCGGCAAAGGCGAACTCGGCGGCGATCAGTTCGAGGATTTTATTGAACACCAGGCGCTGACGGTCGGCCGTAGTGGCCGCGTCCACTTCGTCGAAGGCGTTTTGCTGCAAGTAGACCGCGTCGAAAAACTCGGCCTTGAGCATGGTGGTGAAGTCCTCGACGCTGGTGCCTTCCTCGCCGACGACCGCCATCATCTGCTTGATCTCGTTGCCCTCGCGCAGCAGGCGGCGGGCGATGTCGACGTCGGTGGCGGCAATGATGCCGGGGTAGGTCGACCAACTGTCGAGCGGATCGATCGCGGGAAAGCGGCGGGCGTCGCTGCGGGCGCGCGACAGGCCGTGGAACGCGCCGACGACCTTGAGCGTGCCCTGGGTGACCGGCTCCTCGAAGCTGCCGCCGGCCGGAGAAACGGTGCCGCCGATGGTCACCGAGCCGCTGGCGCCGTCTTTGAGGCGCAGGCAGGCGGCGCGCTCGTAGTAGTTGGCGATGCGGCTTTCCAGGTAGGCGGGGAACGCTTCCTCGCCGGGGATCTCTTCGAGGCGACCGGACAATTCGCGCAGCGCCTGCGCCCAACGCGAGGTGCTGTCGGCGAGCAGCAGCACGTTCAGGCCCATCTGGCGGTAGTATTCGGCGAGCGTGACGCCGGTGTAGACCGAGGCTTCGCGCGCGGCGACGGGCATGGACGAAGTGTTGCAGATGATGATCGTGCGTTCCATCAGCGAACGGCCGGTGCGCGGGTCAGTCAGCTCGGGGAATTCGCGCAGCAGCTCGACGACCTCGCCGGCGCGTTCGCCGCAGGCGACGACCACGCAGATGTCGATTTCCGCGTGGCGCGAGGTGATGTGCTGTAAAACGGTTTTGCCCGCGCCGAAGGGGCCGGGGATGCAGTAGGTGCCGCCGAGTACGATGGGGAACATCGTGTCGATGATGCGGATTTTGGTGACCAGCGGCTCGGTGGGCAGCAGGCGTTCGCGCGAGACGTTCAGCGGCACTTTCACCGGCCAGGTCTGCGTCATGGTGACCGGCTGCCGCTTGCCTTCCTGGTCGACGAGCACGGCGATTTCATCGGCGATCGCGTAGTCGCCGGGGGCGGCGATCGAGGCGACGGTCCATTCGCCTTCCCAGGAGAAGGGGACCATGATCGCGTGGGCGAACAAACCTTCGGGCACCGTGCCGAGTCGTTCGCCGGCGGTGAGCACTGCGCCGGGCTCGACGGTGGGGGTGAAGACCCAGCGGCTCGCGTCGTCGAGCGCGGGCAGGTAGTTGCCGGACTTGAGATGTGCGCCGATGGCGGCGGCGAGTTTGGGCAGCGGATTTTGCAGACCGTCGTAGATTTGCCCAAGCAAACCCGGGCCGAGCGTCACGTGGATCAACTCGCCGGTGAACTCGACCTTGGCGCCCACGCGCAGGCCGCGCGTTTCCTCGAAGACCTGCAGGTCCACATCGGTGCCGCGAATGCGGATCACCTCGCTGAGCAGCCGCGCACCGTCAGCGCGCAGGCAGTAGGCGACGGTGTTGAGCACGGCGTACCGCTCGACCTTGGCGGTGACCATGTTGCCGAAAACGGCGGTGATCGTGCCTTCGAACATGACGGCCTCTATCCGCCGCCGGGAGCGGATTGCAGTTCGTGCCAGCGCGCCAACAACAACAGCGCGCGGGCGTAGGCGGCCACTTCGTCGATGGAAAAGCTGAACCATCCGCCGTTGGCTTGCAGCCAATCCCACCGGCCTTGGTCGAGGGCGCGGGCGGCGGCCAGCGGATTGTCGGCGGACGCCCAGGCGGCGACGAGTCCGTCGATGAAGGCGGTGGATTCCCAGAGGTGCTCGGCAACGTAATATTCGTCGGGAGACAGCGACAATTTGCGTGCGCGTTCGGCGGCGACGGCGTTGCGCAGGGAGACTTCGAAGCCGGCCCAGCGCTGTAAAAACGGACAGGCGAACATGCCGGCGAGCAGATCGGCGCGCTGGAAGTAGGTCGACCACAGCAGATCGGCGACGAAGACGCGGTGCTCGGTTTCGGCAGGCGTGAAGTCGGCGGGCAGGGGCGCTTCGCCGTTCATTTGCTCCTCGCTGAGCACCAGGGGCGTCGCGGTGATTTTCTCCCCGGCGAGGATGCTCTGGCGGTGCAGCAGGTCCTGTTCGAGAAAGAGCGTGTCGATCACGGCGCGCAGAGGCGGTTCATCGTCGACCAGCGACTGCAATTGTTGCGGATTCAAAGGCGGCTTCTCGCCCAGGGAGGGCAAGGTCGGCAGCGAGGTGATCAGATAAAAAAATTCTCTCATGACGACCGCCTGGTCGTTATTTTTTCGCCACCGCTTCCCGCAGGCTTTCCCGCACCTGCTCGGTGACCAAATTGCCGAGATATTCGCCGATGGAATCGACGGTCACTTCCACGGTCGATTCATGCACGGTGTACTCGAAGCCCTGCTTTTTCAGCGTGCCGAAGAGATTGAATTTCTGCAGCGGCCCATCGGCATCGCGCAAACGGGCGAGGGCCAGGTTTTTCACCTGTTCGACCGCTTCGGGCGGCACGCGGATTTCGATGGTCTCCTGCCGCCCGGCGTCCTGCGCGGCGTATTGGCGCATCATGTCGCGAATCAACTCGGCGAGGAACGCCGGATCGGCGAGCACGGTGCGCACTTCGTTTTCCAGAATCACACGCAGGGAGTGCGAGATGTTTTCCCGCAATTGCAAAATGGCGTCGCGCGCGGCCAGGGCGATTTCGTTTTTGTTTTGCTCGGTGAGTTTTTTCGCTTCGGTTTGCGTATCGCGCAGGTGGTTTTCCGCTTGCTGATGCGCTTCGCGAAGAATCGTCTCGGCTTGCTCTTTGGCTTGGGCGATTACCTGCTCGGCCGCTTGTTTGCCGGCTTGAACGCCTTCCTCCTGCAACTTACGGACGAATGATTCGATTGATTCGGGCATGGCGCACCTATATTTTCCAGTAATTTCTTTTCTAAATATTTATGCACGTTTCCCTTAATATTTATTTAGTCTCTAATTTCCGACTGTCAAGAAACAAACAGGCGATTTCCCTTTGGGAGCCATCTTTTATCCCCCGAAAAGACAAAATGCCAACTATGCGAAATAATTTGCAGGTTTCGGTTTTCAAGCAGGAAAGGCGGTCTTATTAATTAATTAATCGGCCAATAAAAGTAGAGAGGGGGAGAGCATGGGCCAACACCAAATTGTGTCGCAGAAGTTGTTGGATTTGATCCATCATCATGCCGACGAAATTACGAATAATTGGTTGAAAGATATTAAAACAAATGAAACTACAGCCACTTACGCCGCATTCGATCAGAAAAAGTTGTATACGCGCGCGTATCGCGTGTACAGCAATCTGGGCAAGTGGATTTCCCGCGAGACGACCAAGGAAGAAATCAGACATACCTACTTCGAATTGGGGCGCAAGCGCTATCAAGAGGGATTTCCGCTCTCCGAAGTGATTCAGGCCTTTGCGTTGACCCGGCGCCATCTGTGGCTCAAGGTGCTTAACGAGGGATTGCTGAACACGGCGATGGATTTGATCGAGGCGCTCGAACTCAACAACCGGGTGGTGCTGTTTTTCGACCGAGCCGTTTTCTACGCCGCGCAGGGATACGAGGATGCGCGCCGCGAAGCCGGTAAAGACTGAGCTGTCGAAAAAAGAAATGTCGATCAGACCTGTTGTTGATGACACGGCGACGGCGGCCGGTTGGGCAAGGCGTCGATGAATTCCTTGATGGCCCGCCCTTGTTCGTTCTCGCTGGAAGAGAAACTCACGCCGAATTGCTTGATGGATTCGTTTTTGATGATGTTTTTCACCTGCGCCGGCAGGTCGAGGACCTCTTTACCGTTGGGCAGGTTGAAGGACATTTTGATTTCCTGCAGATCGGGCAAGCTTTGCCAGTTGGCGCAATCGACCAAGGCGCCGCCGCTGCTCAGGTCGATGATCAGCGCTTTTTCCTCGAAGCCGTCGATGGACACGGGAATCAGCGTCTGCAGGCGCGAATGTTTGCGGAGGGTTTTGGTTTCCATGATCGTCGGGTAGCTCAGCAACCACAGCCGGGTGGGCGCAACCACTTTGCGCAGCAGGGTAGTATTGAAGGCATAGACGACGCCGTCGAGGATGAAACGCACCGTGACGAATTCGTTGGTGCGCAATTCGACTTCCTGCGCGTTGATCATCGGGGCGTCGACGATGAAGAAATCGTCGTGATACCAGCCGTGCACGTTTACCTTGCAGCGGACTTTTTTATACTGATGGACGAGATCCAGATATAGGTCCAGACCGACGATGAAGTTCGGCCGTTTTTGATGCGATTCAAGCAGGGCAATGGTTTCTTCGCTAGTCGTCATAATGTGTTCTCCGAAACATAATTTGTCACATTCACCATCTTCGGTTCAAAAGAGCATTTTGTGCGAAACGACTCGAATTTTTATTCGAACAATGATGTTTAAACAATTCGTGCTTTTAAATCAACTATTTTTCCAATTACACCGGCAATTGGCGCAATTGACTTTATCCAGCCGAATATGATTATCGTCGAAAACTTTGCGAACCTTAACCATCATATCGCTTTAATTTTCATTTTTATTCAATATTCGCCGGGCTTACTTTTCCAGCAGGCAATCCAGGAAACTCATGCCTTCGCCTTTTTGTTTGACGGCCAGCAGGGGTATTTGCGTTTTACGGATCAGCCGTTGGGTGACGCTGCCCAGCATACTGCCGGCGGCGGATTTGCGGCCGCGGGCGCCGACGATCACCAGATCGACCGGATGATCGCGGGAAATTTCGCGGATGGCCAGATAGACTCGTTTATACAGTTTGAATACCGGTATAACCTCCACGCCTTTGAGATCGGCGCGGCCGAGGAACTCGGTGCATTCGTCGCGGGCCAATCCTTCCATGATCGCGGCGAATTCCTCGTAGCTTTTCCCCGTTTTGTAATAGCCGGTCGGCACCCGGTAGGCGTGCACGCATTTGATCTGGGGAATCTCGCCGGCCTGCGCCAGCATAACGGCAACGTCGAGCGCGGCCTGCGCATGTTCGGAGAAATCGACCGGCACCAGCAACGTACGCAGGCGTTGCGGCGTTTGTTCGGGCACGACGCACACCGAGCAGGGAGCGTAGCGCGCCAGCTTGACGGCCAGGGTGCCGCCGTACGCCGGTTCCTGCGGGCGGCCGATCAGCAGCAGATCGATTTCCTTGTACTTGACGCGTTGGAGCATTTCCAGCAGTGGCGAACCTTCGACCACCTCGTATTCGGTGGCCGGCGGCCAATCGTCGCCGACGCTTTTGTAGACCATATCGATCATCCGAGTGCGCGCGAATTCATCGGCCGTCTGCAGCAGAATCGGGTATTTTTCACCGACGTACTTGGGCACGTCATCGTTGCTGAGCACGTGCATGAAGGTGATTTTCGACGGCTTGAGCAGGCGGGAAAATTCCTTGGTGAAACGGATGACCGCCTCGTCACAGCCGTTCAACGACAGCCCGACCAGCAATCGCTTGAAACGGTACATAATTTTTTCTCTCCACTAACATTAACGTAAATCGCGAGCGGGCATAGGCAAGCCGTGAATCGAGTCTATTGTGGAAAAGCTTGGCGGCGAGAGAGCGAAAGGAATAGTCTCAAGAGATTGCTTTCCGGATATGTGTTTTGTACATTGCCGGATAGAACCGGTTGATGTTCGCTCGGAATGATCACTAGAGAATTAGTAAAAACGGATAACGCTAAGCGGTCGAATACTATCGACTTGGCTGCGAGCGTGTTTAGCAGGTTGGCTCTTGAAGGTGAATAACAATCATCGATCGCGGAAGCGGCATTGGCGCGTGCTAATTCCGACGGTTTTATTATTTCTACCGTTTGTGAGATCGGAAGAGCGTCGTGTAGGGAAAGAGTGTAGATCTCGGTGGT
>CALBTQ010000550.1 GCA_937967875.1 uncultured Pseudomonadota bacterium | reverse complement strand
ACGGCGACCACCGAGATCTACACTCTTTTCCTACACGACGCTCTTCCGATCTAGGTCGTACTCGTCCTGGCCCCACTCGCCGAGCTTGCCGTCGCGGTCGGTGTCGAAATCGTCATGCAAGTTGGCGTAGTAGCCGTCGGTGTACACGCCGTACTCGTACGGGTCCGATGGATCGGTCACGAACCACACATACGGAATCGTGTCGTGCGAGCCGATCAGCAGCACGTAGGTTTGGACCTGCGCGTCGGCTGTGTCGCGCAAAAACGCGCGCAACCGTTGCGGGCGATTGTTCCCCGGCATGGTCGTGTAGATGGTTTCCAGCGCGCCGGTGTCGATCGTGAAACCGGCCTTCCAGCGTCGCGCCAGCAACGGCTCGACCGCGACGAGGGCTTCTTCGACGCCCACGACGATCAACTGCCGCCGCGTCAGTTCCTGGGACGGGCTGCCGCCTTCCGGCTCGGTGATCATCTTGGAGCCGGTACGCAACATTTCCTTTTCATAAGTTACCAGTTCCTGTGAATGTTGAGAAAAATCATCGAGTTCCAATTGCAACTGCGCGGCCGTCAGCGCCTCACCGTCGCCCGGCGTGCAGCCGGCGAACACAAAAAGCAGACCAAAAAGAAGACTGAGAACGATCGTCGCGTGCCTCATGATCTCACCTCCGTTTCGAGCCCCCAAGGTTTTCGCCATGACCCGACCTTTCACTTCGCGGTTTCTATTAACCGTTTAGTCAATTATATCATCGGCATTTATCGTCGCCGAGTCAAGAAGTTTTTGACTAAATGGTCAATAAAATTTCAGGGACGGAAATAGACTTAATGTAATATAATGATATTGCAGGGGATGTTGCGTAGACGATTGTCATTATCGCGCAGGCGACTGTCGCTTACTACGCCACAAGGTGACAATCAGCCCCGTCAGGGGCGATAGAGGGTAGCCCGGTGCGTGAGCGCCGGGGAATTGGAAAATGGGATCTCCGCAACTGCCGCCCTAAAGGGCTGATGAAGATTGATCAATTTCTTCCTGGGGCTTACGCCCCAGGCTACATTCTTTCGCCTCTGGCGAGGCCCACAAACATTAAAGGCATGGACCAGCCCCGTCAGGGGCGACAGATTTGTAGCCCGGTGCGTGAGCGCCGGGGAATTGGAAAATGGGATCTCCGCAACTGCCGCCCTAAAGGGCTGATGAAGATTGATCAATTTCTTCCTGGGGCTTACGCCCCAGGCTACATTCTTTCGCCTCTGGCGAGGCCCACAAACATTAAAGGCATGGACCAGCCCCGTCAGGGGCGACAGATTTGTAGCCCGGTGCGTGAGCGCCGGGTAAAAAAGCCAAATTTTTCCAAAGCCCCGTAGGGGCGGCAGACGTACTCTCTCACAAAACGAGAAAATCGACAGTCTCGTAGGCGCCGAAAAAAGAGCGCATTATTCCCTCACGCACCTCGCACAGTACAAATACGTCGTGTCGTTGTAGCTGACCAGGCCGTTGTAGAAGTGAATGCGCCAGGCGGTGTCGGAGTTCTCGGTGACCTGCTGGGTCGTCCAGTAGATCCACCCGTCGCCGGCCAGCTCCGCCGGGCAGTAGCGTCCCCCCGGTCCGGGCCCGCTGAAAAATGGACAACCGTTGCACGGCGGATTCCAGCACATCATATAGGCCAGACACTCGTCGGTGACGCCGCAATCGCCGCCGGTCGCCGTGTTGTCGCATCCCCGGATGAGGCTGCGCAATTCCGATACCGTCGGCAACCGCCAGTCGTCGAAGCCGCCCCAGGTCAGTTGCTCACAATGGCTTTTCGCGCCGACCCAATTCAGATCGCATGCATCGCCGTTTTGCCACGTCAAGCCGGAGGCCGGGTCGGTGCACACGTCGCCGGCGCAGGAAAATTCCCCCGGCGTGACGTCGTCGTCATCGTCGTCGGCGCTGTCATCGTCGATGTCCGGGGTGGTGTCGTCGTCATCGTCGTCAGTCGCGTCGTCGTCGTCGACGGGCGAGGCGTCGTCGTCGCTCACGTCATTGTCGTCGTTGTCATCGTCATCGTCATCGTCGCCGCACGCCGCGATGATCGCCCCCACGCCGAAAAGCAGCAATACAATTGCAATCAGCCAGTAGTTTTTCACCCGCATCGCCTTTTTTTAAGATTGAAAGATAAAGCCCGCGATCCGTCGCCTTACGCCACTTCCAGCACGCGGCGCATGATATCGCCCACGAACTGTTTCCACGATTCGAAATCGTTGACGCTCTCGTATTTGTCCGAATCCCTGGGCACCAGAATGTCGAACTGCGGCGAGATCGACGTAAAGGAAATCAGGTGCAACGCCAAAAAGAGAATCGCCTTTTCCGGGTCGATTTTTTTGATCGTGCCCGCTTCCATCATCTGGTTCAGCAACATGATCAGCACACTGAACGTGGTGAACAGCTCCGGTCGCTTCTCTTTCAGCTTGCGGAGATGTCCGCCCCCCGACACCAGATCGTGCAGCAACATCAGCGCGGTCTCGCGGTTCTGCCGGAACATGTCCATGGCCACCGCCGTGAGCAGAACGAAATGGTCGACCGTGATCGGTCCGTTCAGCAACGGCGGATCGACCAGGCTTGTCTTGGTTTCCCACAACGACTCCAGACACGCCAGGTACAGACCCTCTTTGTTGCCGAAAATGTAATAGATCATGTACTTGTTGGCTTTGGCTTTAAGGGCGATGCGATCCACTCGTGCGCCCTGCAATCCGTGTTCGGAAAACTCCCGACGCCCGGCCGCCAAAATTCGTTCACGCGTGGCTTCCAGATCCCGCTTGCGCACTTTCTCTTTCGGCTGCTTCATCGCGCCCACCTTAGATCGGAAGAGCGTCGTGTAGGGAAAGAGTGTATATCTCGTTGGTCGCCCTATTATTAAAAAAAAAAAAAAAAGTGAGCGATATGGATAGAATCGTTGAATACATATAA
>CALBTQ010000549.1 GCA_937967875.1 uncultured Pseudomonadota bacterium | reverse complement strand
ACCACCGAGATCTACACTCTTTCCCTACACGACGCTCTTCCGATCTGCACGGAAATAATTATCAATCGTTTCCCGCCGGTTCGGTCGGCTCGCCGTACAGCTTGCCGTCGCGTTTGAGCGAGGTGACGTAGATCGTTTCGCAGGCGCCGGCGCCGCCGTCGGTGCGGATCATGCTCGTGTTCCATTCGCGTTTTTGGCCGTCGAGCGTGATGTGCGCGTTAATCAGGTAGCCGGTCAGCTCGAACTCATCGTTGCGCCCCAGCCGCCCCAACGCGCGGCGCAGGTTTTCGTCGGCGCACAACAGATGACTGTTGGAAAAATGCGTGGCGACATAGGATTGTTCGACCGGCGCGCCGGGCTTGATGCGGTACCACGAAAAGCGCAGCGAATCGTGTTTGAAGGTCACCTTGCCGTGCATGTCCTCAGTGGCCAGCCGCCCCCACATTGTGCACAGGTCGTAGGGAATCAGATCTTCGTACAGGCTGTGCTTCAAGTGGTTCAAGCCGCACACCTTGCCCGCCAGCCGATACGCCGCCTGCGGATACAACACCGCCTCGCCGCGATCGAAACCCACCTTGATCGGCGCGGCGTCGCGCAGATTCACCTGCGTTGGATCGTCCGCCAGCGGCAGCTCATCGAAGTACACGTCGTCGTAAGGCGGCGCGGTCAGCCGATAGACGATCGCGTATAACGCGACGATCGCCAGCGCCGCGCCCGCCGCGATCAGCACCAACTTTTTCATCGCGTCAGCATAACCCAAAGCATCGCCGCTGGGCAGGTGGATTTCCTGGAAAAAGGATCGCCAGAGATAATCCCTGGACCCATGATTTTTTCATTCTGCGGCGCCTTGGCCGGCGCTGACACGCGCGGTGCTGTACGTCATGCCCGCGCAGGCGGGCCTGTCCGCCGCAGTTACAACGAAGGCAGACATCCAGGATCGGCCGATGCCCTTCCTCAACTTTGGAAATAATGAAGGCCGCGCTGCACACGATGTTATTGAATTCCTGGGTCTCAGAGCAAAAAGGCTGTTGATTTTCTCGTTTTGAGAAAGAATGCGTCTGCCGCCCCTGACAGGGCTATTGGTCGCCTGCCGGCGCCCTTCTCGACCGTCTTTTTTGACCAGATGTAGTGTCCGAACGGAAATTCGACCGCCATATTTGGTAACAAATAGTGGAATAACTTTTTTCTCAAGTCGTTTCTAAAGAAAATTGTGTAACAGAGCGTATTATAAGCTTTTTACACTTTCTTGAAAAATTTTTTTCAGGGAAAAACTTTGTAAAATCAACGACTTGCATTTTTCTAAATTTTTACTTTAACTATTTTGTGTAAATTACCGAAAAATAGGTTGATTTTTGATTTTCTCTTTGGTAGTCTTGGCCCCGATCGGTGCACAAGTGGTTGTTAAGCAGCCCGGCGCCTCCAGAATCGGGAGGGTATCATGGGTGAGAAAGTCGATATCTGTTGCCAAGAAACCAAAAAGTTGATCATCGCCCATTTGGCCGGCGCCCTGGGTCGTGAAGGCCGCACCAAACTGCTCATGCACATGCGGTCTTGCCCCCACTGCTGGCAACTGGTCGGGAACATCGCCCGCGGGGCCGAACAGCCCTATACGCGAGTGCCGACCTTCACGCAACGGGTGGTGCACGTGTAAGCCCCCAATCCCGGCTCCCGCCGGGACCCCATATCCGCCGGCGTCGTCGTGCCGCACACTTTTTTCACGGCGCCGGCCCTTTCTTTTTAAAACAGGAATAATCCCTGCACCTATGTTTGCTTCGTTGTGAGAAACCTCGGCCGGCGCTGACGCGCGCGGCACATGATGATGGCTGTACGTCATGCCCGCGCCGGCGGGCGTCCAGGATTGGAAATACCGTTCCGGACCTTTGATTAAAAGGAAGGCCGCGCTTCGCGTGGCGGTAAAGGAATCCTGGATCCCCGGATCAAGTCCGAGGATGACCAGGAATAATTCCTGGACCTGACATTACCATCATTGTGTGGAGCATTGGCCGGCGCTGACGCGCTTGGAAACGGTTACTGATTGCGGCCAGATCCCACGTCGGGGCGCGGGATGACAAAGCGGCTCCCTCCGTCATTCCGGGCAATGACCGGCCTGTCCGCCGTAGCTTCAACGAAGGCGGAAAGCCAGGACCAGCCGATACTTTTCCTGACCTTTAAAGAGTTCCCTACAGTCGGACGCAGCGGACGTTAGGATAGGTTTGGGTCATGTAGTCGGCGCCGATGTAGCCGCTTTTGAAGTGCACGTACCAGGCGGTGTCGGAGTCGGGCACGGGGGTGATCGACCAATATTCGCCGCAGGGACCTTTCACGTCGGCGGCCCAGTAGCAGCCGTTGTCGGGGCCCTTCGCCCATTTGCAGCCGTCGCAATCCTGGTTGCGGCAATCGGGTTCGGTGCAGTTATCGTTGACGCCGCAGGGTCCGAGGTACTCGATCGACGGGCAGCCGCGCACGAGGGTCCGCAGTTCGTCGAGCGTGGGCAGGCGCCAATCGGTGAAGCCGGCCATTTCCAGATCTTCGCAATATTGTTGCGCGCCGGTCCAGTCGAGCGCTTCGTACATGCCCGCCAGTTGCCACATCAGGCCCGACTCCACGTCGGTCCAGGTGCGGTTTTCCTTCATTTCGTCGTCCGCGCAGGACATCAGCAGCATTCCGGCGATCAGCGCCACGCAACAAGCGAAGGTCAGGGGAAGGTACGTTCTCATAGCTCTCCACTCCTTGTCAGCGAACGGGACGACGTACGATGGACTTGCCTATATAACACAAAAACACCGCGTTTGGGAAAGGGCTTTGTTGTTCCCGGGCGCGCAGGGCTGTTTTTTTTATCCAAGGTCGGCGGAAAAGGAGCGATGCGATGAAAAACCGTTGCGCGCACTGAGGATTTTCACGACGATTTTTGTGACAAGGAGTTTTCCACACCCTCTTGAATTTCCGTGGAGTAAACTGTCAAAAAACGGTGCGAGATCGGAAGAGCGTCGTGTAGGGAAAGAGTGTAGATCTCGGTGGT
>CALBTQ010000548.1 GCA_937967875.1 uncultured Pseudomonadota bacterium | reverse complement strand
AGATCGTATTCGGTGACTGGAGTTCAGACGTGTGCTCTTCCGATCTCTGATGTCGTATTTCTCGGCCAGGTTTTCCGCGGTGATGCCCATCAGGAAATGGCCGAGCGGATCGGCGAGACCTTCCATCAACGAGTCGACGGCCGGCCGGTTGTTCATCCGGGCGCCCCAGCGCATATCGTACAAGACGTACGGCGAACGGCTCATGTTTTCGGCGCCGACGACCAACACCGCTTCGTGCTCTTCGAGCATGATCTGCTGCGCGCCGAAGACCATCGCCTGCATCGAACTGGAGCACTGGCGCTGGATGGTGCAGCCGGGCACGCTGAACGGCAGGCCGGTTTGCAGTCCGATACAGCGGCCGATGTTGATTTCATCGGTGGTCATAAAGCACTGACCGGCGATGCAGTCGTCAAAGACATCCATTTCGACGCCGGCGCGTTTAATCGCCTCTTGCGCCGCGATCACGCCCAGCGTCATGGCCGAGACATCTTTCAACGATCCGCCGAACGAACCGATCGGCGTGCGCGCTCCGCTGATAATCCAAACCTCTCTCATCTCTCCTCCTTAAAAAAATGCCGGCATCCGAATGATCCCTCAGATGCCGGCGTCTTTGATGTAAAAGCGGAAACTACTGATACTACATCTTCTGGCTTAATTCAATGAGGATGCCTCCGGTGCTTTTCGGATGCACGAACGCGACCATTTTCCCGTGCGCGCCCGGAACCGGTTCGGGATTGATCAACGCTACGCCCTGTTCGGCCAGATGCTTGAGCGCCGCGTGAATGTCGGCGACTTCGAAACACAGGTGATGAATGCCGGGGCCGCGTTTTTCCATCGCCTTGGCGATCGGACTGTCCTCGCTGGTGGGTTCCAGCAACTCGATGTTGGTGTTGCCGATCGGCAGGAATGCCGTTTTCACTTTTTGCGAGGCCACCTCTTCGCGGTGCGTCACTTCGATTTGCAGGCCGGCCGCCCAGAATTTCAGAGCTTCTTCGATGTTCGGGACGGCAATGCCGATATGATCCACGACTTTGAGCATCTTGCACTCCCCGTTAGCAGTAATGTTTGAGCACGAAAATTTCCGTCGTGCCGGGTAAGGCGTCGGCGGACAGTTCGATTTCCACCGCGTCCAGCATCTGCACGCGGTCTTTGCCTTCGGTAAACACGCCAACCGGCGTGATGGGAAAACCGCATTTGTCGGTTTTGAAATGCATCGGAATCACCACGCGCGGATCGATGCGTCGCATGGCGTCGGTCGCCTGATGGGCGTCGATCGTATAGAAACCGCCGACCGGCACCATCAGCACATCGACCTTGCCGATCGCGGCAATTTGTTGGTCGGTCAGCAGATGCCCAAGGTCGCCTAGGTGACATAGGCGAATGCCGTCGACAGTGAACACGAAAATGCGGTTCGCGCCGCGTTTGCTGCCGCCGCTTTCATCGTGAAAGGTATCCACCGTCGTGAAGTCGATGCCCTTGGCCTTGCCTGTCTCGCGCACTACGGCGAAGTCGCCGGTAAAACCGTCGAGGTAATTGTGATCGTCGTGCTCGTGGCTGATGGTCACGATGTCGGGCTGCACGTCGATCCGGCGATAGGCGATGCCGCCGCCGAAAGCCCCGGGCTGATAGGGATCGGTCACGATCGTCGTGCCGTCCGCGGCGGAAATGGTGAAGCTTGAATGGCCGTTCCAGCGAATTTTCATGGTCCTTCCCTCCTACAATCCATACGCGCCGCGCACCAACCAGACCGTGGCGGTCAGGCCCATGCTCGGCCGCTCGATAATCAAGGCGCCGCGGCAGATGCGCTTGGGCGAACGGCAATCGGTGCATACGCCGGTTTTCGCGCAGGGCACATCGACGCCCATCTGCGCCGCCCGTCGGGGACCGGCGATTTCGCGCACGCGTTGCCGCGCCGCCTCGACGTTGTCGGTCAGCTTGTTTTCGCCGACGACGAACAGCACGTGCCGGGGACCGAAAACGGCGGCGGCCAGGCGATTGCCGATGCCGTCGACCAACAGCAGTTCGCCCTCGATCGTCGCCGCGTTCGCACTGGTGACGAACAGCTCGGCGCGCCCCTGCTGCAAGCGCATCGACCAATCGTCGGAGCGCGACAAACCCAGCTGCCAATGGTCGTAGAACGTCGCGCCGGAGCGACGGGCGATTTCATCCAACCCCAGTTCGCGCAGAGTCGCCGAACCGCCGAAGCCGACGTCGCGCACATTGCGTAATTTTTCGGCAAAGGCCGCGCCTACCTCTTCCGGTCGGTCGAACACGCGCACGGAAAATCCGTTTCGTTCGAACGCCTGCGCCGCTTGCTCCAGTTTCATCGCGCCTTCGATTTCGGTTGAATGTCGAGGCCATCATACGAACGGGACGGACGATCATCAAGGCGGGAAATATTGATTGGAATGCTCGATCGAATGGGCTATGCTTCCGCCCCATGAAACAGGAACAAAAAGCAACCACTGGCATAATCCCGTTTATTATCCTCTGTCTGCTGCTGATCGTGGGCGGCGGCGGGCTGTTGTATTTCTGGCTGACGGGCTTCCGTATCGGCAACGATTGCAGCGGCGACGGGCTCGACAACTGCTGGAGCTATTTCAACCTCCAAGGGCAGATGACCCGCTTCGAAAAGGACAAGAATTGCGACGGGAACATCGATTACATCGACTACTACAAGTTTTCGCCGGAATTGGGGCGGGAGTATGTTTTCCGCACCGAAGCGGACCTGGATGTCGATGGTGAATTCGAAACCGTTTCGTTTTTCAATCACAGCGAAAAGCTGACCCGCCTGGAGCGCGATTCCAACGCCGACGGCCGCGCAGATGTAATTTCGCTGTTCGACGATCCGGAAAAACCGCCTAGTAAAGTGATGTACGACGAGAACTTCGACGGCAAGTTCGAACGCATTAAAAATCGGTCGGAGGAAACGCCGGAGCCGGAAACGACCGGCGGAAAGTCCTAACCGATACGCCGGGTGACGATCTCCAGCACCGTATGGTCGCCGAAGGAGCCGAACGCTTCCAGTTCGCCCTGCGCAATCATCGTGCCGACGATCTTGTCCACTTCGTCGTTGTTTTCCAGGTCCACGCCCTCGTTCTGTTGCAAGTACGCGGCGCGGAAAACGTCTTTCACCTTCAGAGCATCGAGGGAACGATTCGGCAGATAGCCGGTGCGATCTTTTGCCAGATCGGTGCGCGCCAGCAATCCCTGCTCGACGAACAGTTCGATCAGATCCTCGACCAGTTCGAAAGGCATAGCGTAACGGTCGGCCAATTCCGCGGCGGTATAGGGTTCGCCGCCCTCATGGAAGCGCCGGGCGATGGCGGTGAACAGGCGCATCGACAGGTGCAGACGATCGTGCAGCGAAAGGTTGGTGAACACGCGATGCAAAATCAGCGAACGGAAATTGTGATGAACGTATGAGCTTTCCACACTCAGCAGCACGATAATCCAGGTCAGATACAGCCAGACGAGGAAGAACGGAATCAACGCCAGACTGCCGTAAATCGCGTTGTAGGTAATCGATCGCGCGACGTAGTTGGAAAAGCCGATCTTGGCGAATTCCCACATCGTACCGCCGACCAGACCGCCGATGAGCGCGCTTTTCATTTTGACTTTCGTGGCGGGAATCACATAGAGCATCAGGAAAAACGCGAAGACCGTCAGCAGCCACGGCACGATGCCGAAAACCAGGCGCGAGAGCAGACCAATCTCCAGCACCTCGCTGGCGGAGATGTAAGCGCGACTACGGCCGCTGGTGTAAAAACTCATCGCGAAGAGCCACGGTCCCCAAACGAGCCCCATCGTTGAGGACATGAAGACGCGGG
>CALBTQ010000547.1 GCA_937967875.1 uncultured Pseudomonadota bacterium | reverse complement strand
GATCGTATTCGGTGACTGGAGTTCAGACGTGTGCTCTTCCGATCTCATTGAAGTGCTGGCCCCGATCCGCTTTACCGGCTTTCGACGAAACGAGGTCGAAGGGCGTGTTTCGGTAGCCAATGTCAAATCCGCGATGAAGTCAGGCAATCTGCCCGATTTCGTTGTCGAAACACAGCGCCAGCAACGCCACACCTTGGCACTGGAACATGTGGATTATGTCGTCACCGCGCATTTTACGATGACCGACAAAGCGGGGCCGGACGACAATCCGACCAAATTTGAAGAGATGTTCCGCCGCCGGCTGGCCAAGGGGCAGTGCTTTCATCAGCCGTACCTCGGCTGCCGTGAGTTCCCGGCACGGGTGACGCCCGCCGATGACGTGCCCCCGCCGATCGGCCTGACTAAATCGCTGGGTCAGATGCTCTACGATATCGAGTTTGATGCCCTCAACCGTGGCGATCGTCTTCGGCCGTTGTTCTTCCGCGCCGAAATGCAACAAGGGGTCGTGGACGTGCCGCCGCGCGATCAGGTTGTTTCCGTCGGAGGTGTGGAATGATTTTAAACGCCTTGCTCGATTACGCCAATCGCGAACACCTGATGGAAGATCCGGATTTCGAAGAGCGTCCAGTCGGGTGTTTCGTTCGCCTGGCTCCGGACGGTTCCTTGCTCGGATTCGAGTCGACCTATGAACCGAACGAAAAAGGAAAACTGTTTCCCAAACGAATTAGCGTGCCGCGTGGAAGCGTCCGTTCAGTTGCTCCGATCGCATTTTTTCTTGTCGATAAGTCCGACTACTCGCTTGGCTTCGTCGACGACAAAAAGAAAAAAGCGGACGACGAAAAAGTGTCCGTCCGTTGGCACTTGTTCATCGACCGTGTGCGTGAGGCAGCGATGGCGACCGGCGACGAAGCGTTGGCGGCGATGCTCAAATTTTACGAAAAGTACACGCCCGAGGCTCTGGAATCGCTGTTGCCCGATAATCATCCTCCCGGCCAGCAATACGCTTTTATCTACGATCCGGACAGTACGCTACCCGTTCATGATCGTCCGGCGGTCAGGGCTTACTGGCAACGTTTGCGTCGTGAGGAACTCGCTCACCAAGACGCCAAATGGACGTGCCTGGTCACCGGTGAACCTTGCGAGCCGGAACGGACTCACCCCAAGATCAAAGGCGTACGCGGCGCCTCAACCAGCGGCGGTTCGTTGGTATCCTTTAACTTCCCTGCAGCGGTCAGCTACAACTTGAAACAAAACGAAAACGCCCCGATCGGCAAATCGGCGGCCGAAGCCTACACGACGGCACTCAACTCGCTGTTGTCCCCGCGCAGCAACAACTCCATCCAACTCAATGACAACACCGTGGCGTGTTTCTGGACGCGCGAGAACCGTACCGGCTTCGAATCGATCGTCGCGAAATTGCTGGGCTCGGGGGAAAGCGTTGCCCAGCTTTATCAGGCGCCTCAAAAAGGCCGTCCGGTTTGGCTCGACGATCAGGATCGTTTCTATGCGCTGACGCTTTCCGGCGCACAGGGACGCATCATCGTGCGCGACTGGCTCGATCTGTCGGTCGCTGAAGTTGCCGAGAATCTTCGCTGTCACTTTGATGATCTGGAACTTGTTTTCCCATTTGATGATTCGCCACGACTCGGCATGTATAGTCTACTCAAATCGATCGTTCTACAGGGCAAAATGGAAAACATTCCACCGAATCTTGCGGCCCAGTTCTACGCGGCGATTTTGCGGGACGGACCGTACCCGCTCACGCTACTTTCGGCGGCCATTCGGCGCAGTCACGCAGAAGGTCCAGCACCCGATTGGCATCGCGCCTTTTTACGCGCCAGCTTGATCAAAGCGTCGTTGGCGCGCGCGGCCCGCAAACAAACCCTAAATCTCTCTCCACAGGAGGTAAGCAAAGCCATGGATCCCACCAACACCAATGCGGCCTATCGCCTCGGGCGTTTGTTCTGCGTGCTGGAGCTGCTTCAGGTGCGCGCCATCCGCAATCCGAACGCCAGCATCGCCGATCGTTTTTACGGCGCGGCTTCGACCAATCCGGTCACCGTGTTTCCCCGGCTCATCAAGCTTTCGCAGCATCACGTAGGCAAGCTGGCAGGCAGCGGCATCTGGTATCAGCAGCAGATTTCCGAAATCCTGGAGCCGGTCGACGGTTTCCCGACCACCCTCGACCTCAAGGATCAAGGATTGTTCGCGCTGGGCTATTACCATCAGCGCGCCGAGATGTTCCGCAAGAAGGAGCATGTCGATGATTCGCCTTCAATGAATGAAACTTCCGAAAATTGAAAGGATGGAAAATATCATGAGCAATCTGAATAATCGTTACGATTTCGTCATTCTCTTCGACGTGCAGGACGGCAACCCCAACGGCGATCCCGACGCGGGGAATCTGCCGCGCATCGATCCGGAGACCGGTCACGGCCTGGTTACCGACGTGTGCCTCAAGCGTAAGGTCCGCAACTACGTGACCATGGCCAAGGGCGGCGAAGCGCCCCACGAAATTTACGTGAAGGAAAAGGCGATTCTCAACGAGCAGCACCGCCGCGCGTATCAGGCTCTGGACATCAAGGTCGACGAGAAAAAACAAAAGCATGATGAGGTTGAGCAGGCGCAGCAGTGGATGTGCAAGAATTTTTACGACATTCGCGCGTTCGGCGCAGTGATGTCCCTGGGTGTCAATTGCGGCCAGGTGCAGATCGGAAGAGCACACGTCTGAACTCCAGTCACCGAATACGA
>CALBTQ010000546.1 GCA_937967875.1 uncultured Pseudomonadota bacterium | reverse complement strand
ATCTAATTCGATTGCTTTGTTAAAAGCATCCAACGCCGCTCTCTTTTTACCTAAATCATCAAGTACTACTCCCTTTCCGTTCCAGGCATGAGCAAATTTTGAATTCAATTTAATAGATTTATTAAAAGCTGCTAAGGCTTCTTGTTTCCTACCTAAATCATCAAGAGCCAATCCTTTGCCATACCAGGAATAATGGAAACTAGAATCAATAGCCAAGGCAGAATTATGCTCTTCTAAAGCCTGTTCGCTTTTTTTATCCAACCAATAAAGAGTCCCTTGTACAAAATGCACCCACTGTTGAATATTATATTCATGTGCGAGTATTAATGCTTTTCGAAAGATAACTTTTTTCTCTTTATGACTTTTATTTTTGAACTTGCTAAAATATTGATCTTCAATACGTTTCATAGCTTTTTTGGCTTTTTGATCCATGACCGAACTCCACCGGCAACAGGTTGCGAATATCCACTTTGGGGGTAATTTTCTCGGAGGCCAAACGGCGATTTTTTATACCATATTTATGATTGATGTAAAAATGATTTGACCTGGAATTATTTCCCGACCGCCAACTTGTCACTATTCACTTATCACCAATAACTGCTCCTTGCCGTCACTCCATCACGTCCCAGAGTTCGACGGCGAGGCCGTCGGCAAGGAGCATCCCGGCTGGGGTGGGACGATAGTGGTCGTTTTCGTAGGTGAAATAATCGCGGGTGCGCATCGCCTCCAACGCGGCGGTCAGGGCGACGGCATGCGGGTCAAACTCGCGCGGGTCGACGCCCGCAGCGGTGCGCAGGGCGAGCATCAGCCGTTCGCGCCGGCGCATGGAAGGCGTGATCTCCTCCATGAACTCGACCGGTTCTTCGCCCCAGTGCAAGCGCTGCCGGTAATCGCCCGGCTCGGCCAGGTTCGCCCAGCGTGTGTCGCGGCCCTCCTGCGGCCAGAACGAATGCGCCCCCGCGCCCACGCCCAGGTACGCCTCGCCGCGCCACGTCGCGCTGTTGTGCCGCGACGCGCACCCCGGCCGCGCGTAGTTGGACACCTCGTAGTGCGCAAAGCCCGCGCCGGTGAGCGCCTCGTGCACGGCCAGAAAGATATCCGCCTGGCGCTCGTCGTCCAGCGGCGCGAACGTTCCGGTATGCGCCCGCTCGTGCAGCCGCGTGCCCTTTTCCACGCTGAGCAGATACACCGACAGATGCTGCGGCGACAACGCCAGCGCCAGCCGAAGATCCTCCTCCCAACAGGCCGTGTGCGGCTCCGGCAGGCCGACGATCAGATCGACGTTGAGGTTCATGATGCCCGCCGCGTGCGCCATGTCCACCGCCGCGCGCACCTGCTCGGGCCGATGCCCGCGTTCAAGAAACGCCAGCGCGGTCTCGTCGAACGACTGCGCGCCCAGGCTGAGCCGATTGACGCCCGCCGCGCGATAGCCGGCCAGCTTGTCGGCGTCCAGCGTCTCCGGATTCGCTTCCAGCGTGATTTCACTGTCGTCGGCGAACTCCCGTACGCTGGCGCGGCAACGGTCGATCAACGCGGCGATGCGCTCGGGCGCGGCCAGCGAGGGCGTGCCGCCGCCGAAGTACAGCGTGTCCACCCGCGCCTGGGCCAGCAGCGGCCGACGCAGGTCGAGCTCATCGCCCAGGGCATCCAGATAATCGTCGAGCGTCGCCGCGTCGGGCAGCGGGCGCGAATTGAACGCGCAGTAACCGCATTTGCGGCGACAAAAGGGAAGATGCAGGTAGATGCCGGCCATCGCTCACCCGAAGCTGGTTTGGCCCATGGTAGCCGGACGCGCCGACGGCGGCAAATCAGACGGAAAAAAAGTTCAGCCGGCGGGTCAGGCGGTCGATCGCCGATAGCTCCTCGGGCGCCAGATCCCACCCGACCGCCCGCGCGTTTTCGCTGACCTGCGCGGGGCGCCGCGCCCCGGTGATCGACGAGGTCACCGCCGGATCGCGCAGCACCCAGCGCATAGCGAGGTGCGCCAGCGGCACGTTGCGCGCGGTCGCGAACTCCTGCAGTTGCTCGACGATGTCCATCACCCGTGGGAAATGCTCGGGGGAAAACAGCGGCACGCCGCGCCGCCAATCATTGGGGGTCAGTTGCAGGTCGCGCTCGTAGCGTCCGCCGAGAATGCCGAAGGCGAGCGGACCATAGGGCAGATCGGAAGAGCGTCGTGTAGGGAAAGAGTGTAGATCTCGGTGGGCGC
>CALBTQ010000545.1 GCA_937967875.1 uncultured Pseudomonadota bacterium | reverse complement strand
CACCGAGATCTACACTCTTTCCCTACACGACGCTCTTCCGATCTAGTTGATGTTCGTCGATCGGCTGGTCGCGCAGGCCTTCTTTGCCGGTGATGAAATCCCAGAAACTTTCCACGCCGTTGATGAGGTTGAACAGATTCGTCCGCCATTCCTTCTGAAAGGAGAAGGCGTTGGCGGCCGCCTGGTAGCGGGCGGTGCTTTGGAAAAACTTGCGCCGCGCGACTCCCAGATCTTTATATTCCTTGATCATTTTCGGCATGGTCGCGTTCATGGTCTGGATGCGGCACAGGTAATGCCCGTGGGTGGCCAACACGGTTTTGTCTTTGACCTCGAATTCGATGTCCGGATACTTGATGTAAAACTTTTTGCGGAGCGTCGGCGGCGCCACGCCTTCGAAGAACGAATCGTCGAAGCGATCCTCGAGCAGTAAGTTCGACTTTTTGAATGCTTCACCGCCTTGGGCGAGGGGTATTATGAAGTTCTTTTCGGTCGCCAGCAGGTCCCACACTTTGTAATCGTGATTGCCCGGCAGGTAGGCCATCTCGGTGACGCCGATCTTCCCTTGGCCGAAAAATTCTTCGAGCCAGGCGGCGAAGGCGTAGTGCGGCGTTCCCTCGTCGGGGCGGCCGCCGAAAATAGCCTCGGTAAACGAAGCATAATTGACGTCGATGAAATCTCCCAATAGAATAACTTTATCGAGCGGTTCTTGCTTTTTCCAGAAGTCATAGACATTTTTACGCAGGTTCGCATCGACCAGCGAGCATTCCGGCGCACCGAAATGAGGGTCGGATATCAATAGGTGCTTCGCCATGAATCATCCCTCCTATTGTTGATGTCGGTTGCGGTGATTACCCCATCTTTTTATAGGGCAATCGAGTGGCGAAATCAACTGGAGAAAGCGATTTGCGGTTTTAATCCACAAGTACTTCCGGCGGCAATTGGGATAATAGAATTATGGCAATAACCGGCCCAGGGAGCGGTGGGTGCGGTCGCTTAAAGGACTTCGATCTTGAAGGCGACGGTGCGTTCGGGTTTGTCCAGTTCCGAGGGGCGCACGAGGATGGCGGTGACGGTCGTTTTGCCGCTGTTGCACGCTTTGAAGGTGTAGATACGCTTCATCGTGCCGCCCGCGAGATCGTTGCTTTCCATCTGGATGTCCTTGTCGACGACCTCGACGATCGTTTCATCCTCGATGTCAATCTGCCAGACGAAGTCGCTATCGGTGGACAACTCGAGGGTGAGGATCGCCTTCTGGCCGTTGCGTAGGAATTGCGTCATGCCGGCGTCGGCCTCGCTGAATTGCAGCGGTTCACCGCTGCAGGCGAGCAGGCCGAAAACAAAGATGAGCGCAATCGAAACAAGCCGGACGCGGGCGAACCTCATGTCGTTCCTCCGAAGCAAAGTCGGCGTATGCTACCGCGCTTGGGGTCGGTGCACCAGGGCCGGGTTTTGAAAAGGTCGGGAAGGGCCTCTGCTGGTCCTGGATTTCCGCCTGCGCGGAAATCTTTTCCGTCATCCTCGGGCGTGACCCGGGGATCCAGGAATCAATTAACGCCGTGCGAAGCGCGGCTTTCCTTATTGAAAATAACCGCCCTCTTCACTTCACCTCGATCGTATAGGTGAACTGCTTGAGCTTCTCGTCGTCTTTCCAGGGGCGCGAGAGCCAGGCGTCGAGAGTGGTTTTGCCCTTGGTTTTCGCTTTGAGGAAGAAGAGCATTTTGACCGGTCCGCCCATGAGCATCGGGTTGCCGACCTGGGTTTCCTTCTTGGTCATGGTCACGATCGACTCGTCGGCGATTTTGATTTGCCAAACGTAACCGGTGCCGCCGGCCATCTCGAGACCGAGAATCGCCTCCTGCCCCACGGCCAGCGTCTGCGTTTTGTCGGCGTCCTGCTCGCCGAAAAACGTCGGATCGGCGGCCGCGAGCGCGAGCGCCGACAGCCCGACGATCGCCATCGTCAGAAAAAATAGCCTGCATTTCATTTGGATCTCCCCGCTTGAATCCATTTATTTTACCATGGCGGGCCGGCGTGACAACCGGATGCAATTTGCGCGGGTTTCATGCATAATGTTCCGCCTGGAGGTGCCCTATGGATCGCTGGATAAAAATCATCTTTTGCCTGCTGCTGGCGCTCTCATTAATGATCGCCTGCGGCGACGATGACGACGACAACGACGACAACGACGCAAACGACGATGACGACGATTCGGCTTCGCCCGACGACGACACGTCCGACGACGACACCGTCGACGACGATACGCTCGACGACGACACGACCGACGACGACACGCTCGACGATGACGACGACACGCTCGACGACGACACCGATCCGGGCGACGCGATCGAGCCGACGGCGGGCTATTTGTCGCGCAAGGCGGAATACCTGCAGCATTGCATCGACAACAACACGCCGGAAGACAGCGGGTGGAACGGCCAGGTGTGTCTGCTGGTCAACGATTCGACCGAGTTCAACGAAGGGCGCATCGACGATTCCTGCGACAAGATCAACAACCGCGAGGATTGCGCCGACTTCAATCTCAACACGATGCTGCGCCTGTTGTATCTGCAGCAGGATCATCCGAACTTCAGCGCCGAAACGCTGGCGCAAATGCAGCAGGCCGTGCTCGATTTCAAATACTGGCTCGACGAACCCGGCCCCGACGAAATGTGCTGGTGGTCGGAGAACCATCAGATTCTTTTCCACACCGCCGAGTTGCTGGCCGGGCAGTTGTTCAAGGACGAGGTTTTCTCCAACAACGGCGAAAACGGCCGGTATCACATCGACCACGCGACGCCCAAGATCCTGCGCTGGCTGAATTTCCGCGGGAAGTTCGGCTTTTCGGAATGGCACAGCAACGTCTATTTCAACGAGGACATGCCGGCGCTGTTGAACCTGGTGGACTTCGCCGAAAATGAGGAAATCCGCACCAAGGCCGCGATGGTGCTGGACATTA
>CALBTQ010000544.1 GCA_937967875.1 uncultured Pseudomonadota bacterium | reverse complement strand
AAAGGAGTTACGCCATGAACAAGTCGGGAGAGTTGTGTGCGCGCATCCGGCGGTTTGCCGAGGCGTTGGCCGAGGCCCGGGACTTGATCTGGAAATGGACTTGAAGATTTATTTGAACAATGTATAGTCAATTCGATGGAGCGAACTCAACCAGCGGATGACTTTTCTTGCGACCACCTGGGCACGCCGGTGGCGGTCAGCGACATGAGCGGGCAGGTGGTCTGGACGCACCGCTTCTCGCCGTTCGGCCGGACGATCGAACTCAACGAAGACGCCGACGGCGATGGCGTCAAACTGACCCTCAACCTGCGCTTCCCCGGCCAGTACTACGACGCCGAATCCGGCCTGCACTACAACTGGCACCGGTATTATGATCCGGAAACGGGGCGGTATTTTCAACATGATTACGAGCAGGGAAATTATTTGACTAATTATGTCTATACCGGACAAAATCCAATCAAATACTCAGATAGGAAAGGGCTATCTTGGTCTGGGCAGATTACGTTCGGAACTTGTTGCATTCCTGTTGACGTTGGCAATCCAATGGATGGCGACTGGTATAGGAAGATAGTTACTATTACTCAGACTTTCCGGATTTGTTCGTGTAATTGGAGATGTGATTGTCCAGGATGCAATTTGTGGCCAAGCGATTCTGATGATCCATATTGGCAAAAGGTTAATCATGGAACAACGTATGGTGTTAGTAGTGGTGGTGATCAGGGAGTGAATTCAGATATTGAAAATGCTGAAGGATGTGCCTGTGGCATTCCTTCCTGTCCAAAAGATGGGGTATTGAATGGGCACTGTGACAATGAAGACCAAGTATGTGAACCTCCATCTCCGCGTGTACCATCTAGATAAAATTCTTATTTGTTTTCTTACCATCCTACTATTATGTGGATGCGAGAAACGACAGGAATATAACTGGGAATTACGTGCAAAGGTGGAGAAAACTTGGTTAAAATACTCCAAGCATCCATTGGTAGGTAAACAAATGGATGAGCAATTTGGGATGCAATCATATCGATTAGCATCCAAAAAGGCTGTGGACCTACAAATAATGGATGAGTTTTTTGCGACAATGCAACAGAATTTAGCAACGGATTCTTATCTCCACGATACGGAGTTACACGATTCGAGTGTTTTCCGAGGGAATTGGTATGCTTATTCGTCCTTGGGGCGAATCTATGGTTCGATATATGAGCTTCCAGCCGAGGCGTTAGATGAAAGTAAATCATTCGAAATAATGAGGATTCATACCTATTATCATCCAATAACAAACGATGGGATTGTTTTACTCAGTTCCGGGAAAATTCCTAGAGAAGAATTCTTGAGCGGCCTGGTTGATAAAGACCGTATGAAAAAATTTCCCGTATATCTGACAATTTATTTGGATAACGATTTTAAAAAGTTTCAGAAGTTTATGATAGAGAATGGAAATAAAAACCTAAATAATTATTAATATTTATTCCGAATGATTCAATGAAGAAATGGAACTTCCGGAACTTCCGGGGAACTTCCGGGGACACCCATAACCGCGCAAGTCAAGAGCATCCTCTTCTTGCTTCTTTGTTGCTTGGCGAGGGCTGTGCCCTACGGTCGGCCCGGCCGAGCCAAGCGATTCAGTTTTTGCCTCGCGTGCTTTTACCGACACCCATTCGCATCGATTTCCGTCAGGTGGAACCATGCAAAAAACGCTTCGTCGAGCGGAGCGTCCAATCAGTATAACGGCGCAGTCGCGATCGCTCGCCAGTCCCCTAAACCGGACCGCTCCACCCACAAACGCACACGAGTTTCAATTTCCTTTACGCCGCCTGCGCGTAATGCCAGCGCATCAGGCGCAGCCAGCAGATCGACGCCAGTTTGCGCGCCACCGCCACCCGCGCGATGTGCGCGCTCGATCGTTTGCGAATACGCGTTTACATCGCGCGCAGCTTCGCATCGCCCGGCGTGACCTTCATCGCCACCTGCACCAATCCCCAACGCAGCCAGCCCGAGCCCTGTCGGGTGATGTGCCCGTGGTAGCAATGACCGCCCGACTGATTGACCCGCGCGGTCAAGCCGGCGTACGCGCCGACCTGCTTGCCGTTGGCAAAACGCCACGGCTCGCCGATCTCGGCCACAATCAGCAACGCCGTAAAGCGGCCGATGCCGCGAATATCCAGCAACGCCTCGATCTGTGGAAACAGCGGCGCGACGGCCTCCAGCGCCTCATCCAGCCGCTCGATCTCCTGCTGAAAATGGGCAATCCGGCGCAGCATCTCGTCGCGCAGGATCGCCCCCGCCATCCCCAGATCGAGTTGCGTTACCCAGACCTTCCACCGTTTGCCGAATGACGTTTTGAACGGCGGATGTACGTTGTAGCGCGCCAGCAGAGCGTGCAACTCGTTTTTCGTTTGCGTCTGATGACGCACGATGCGTGCGCGCGCCCGCGTCAGATCGCGCAATCGATCGTAGGGGGCCGGCGGCACATAGGCGCGCGGAATCAGCTCGGCGCGCAATAGCCTGGCCAGCAGCGCCGCGTCGAGTTTGTCGGTTTTGGCCCGTCCGGCGGCGATCGCCCGCAGTCGTTTCGGATGCGCCAGCACGACCTCGCCCAGCGGCGCGAGCAGATCATACAGCCAACGATAGTTGCATGTCGCCTCGATCACCGCGCGAAAGGGTCGATGCTGGGCAAAGAACTCCCGGATGCTTTCCGGCGCCGCACAAAGAAAAGTCCGTGGCTGGCTCACAGCGCCAAATTGGCCTTCCAAAAAAACGACAAGATTGTTACGATGCAAATCGATACCCGCGTAGTACATGGTGTGCTCCTTTCGACTGATGATTGTTTGGTTGGTTTCATCAATCTTAGCAGTCTTGCAGGATGCTGCCAGCTACGCGGTTATCGTTTCAGTATATAGAAAATGACGTCACGGCTTTGATTTGATATTCTTCTTTCATGGCACGAATAGCACGAATTGTTGCGGTGGGTTATCCGCATCATGTGATTCAACGAGGGAA
>CALBTQ010000543.1 GCA_937967875.1 uncultured Pseudomonadota bacterium | reverse complement strand
ATCGTATTCGGTGACTGGAGTTCAGACGTGTGCTCTTCCGATCTTGTCGGGGCGGCTGTTTCTCATCAAGCTTAGCCGGGATGGCGAATTGGTGTGGATGACCGAGCGCGGCAGTGAACTGTCTTTTATAAATTTGCTGCAACCGTTCAGCGTTGTCGGGGCGGACATTTTTGTAACCGCGAACAAGGACGATAAGACGGTTACGTTGAAATTCGATTCGGATGGGAAATTGGTCTGGACGCGCACGCATACCGCGTTGTCGGACATTCAATGTGAGGATTTTGTTTTCTCCATGATGAGCGATGATGCGGGCAACCTACATCATTTGGGCTGGTCTCGTTGTTACCCGGAAAACTTCGCCGATGACGACAATGTCTGGGACGACGATTACTATGTCGACGACGACACCAATGTCGACGACGATAACGATACCGACGACGATGCCGACGACGATACCGACGACGATACCGACGACGATACCGACGACGATGCCGACGACGATGCCGACGACGATGCCGACGACAATCAGGCAAACGATGATGAATCGGACGATGACGACGACAACGACGATGACAATGACGACGACGCCTGCGGCGGCTGCGCGATCGCCTCGGGCGATCCGACGTTTCCGGCGGCGGGATTGATGATGATGCTGGGAGCGGGGGCGTTGTGGTTGTATCGGCGGACTAACGCCCGTCGAGCGACAAGCCGTGTTCGATGATTGAAACGATTTTCTCGATCATTTTTTCCAGTTCCTCTTCGCTCAATTGAGAGATGCCCGTCAGGTCGAGCGTCGGCTTGAACACCAATTCCTGGAAGCGCGTGTTGACCACCGCCAGGAGCATGGCGATCAAGGTAGGCGGAACGTCGTCGCGCAATTTTCCGTTGGCGATGTCATCGCGAATCGCCCGTTCATAGATCTCGTCGATCCAGTTGGCTTTCTGGTTCATCCATTCGGCGAGGGGGAAATCCGGTTCGTTGGACAGTTGTATGTAAGCGCCGAACAGGTCGGGATTCTCGCGAACGAAATGCACCATTTGTACAATCGACAGCTTGTACAAGGCAAAAAGGTTGTGGGGACGCTGTCTGTTTACGTTGTCGTGATAATCCTCTTTCCATTTGGCCAGGCCGATCTCGATCGCCCACCGCGCCAAGTCTTCTTTGCCGTTGAAATAATAGTATAAGTAACCGTCCGCAACGCGCAGGCGCTTGTTGATCATCTTCAAACTTGTGTTGGCGTAACCGTGCTGGGCGAACAATTCCAGGCATGTTTTGTAAATAGCTCTCTTTTTTCTGTTGGATAATTGTTCAAAAGGCGGCTTCGGCATGATCTCCCCAATCGTCATAATGTGCACATGAATTTTAAATGATTAACTTTTCAAGAACAACATTATTAATACCATAACCGGCATGCAATCACAAAGGGGCGATGGTATCCAAGCCGTTTTTTATCGCTTCACCCCGTTTGCCGGAAGCGCACGTCCTTCGCCCGGCGCCAGGAGGAAAAACGATTCCGGCTCGACCTGGGCCTGCGCCAGCGCCGCCGTCAGTTGTTCGCGCGGCTCGTCCTGTGCGTCGTCGGCCAGGCGGAACGTGCCGAAGTGCACGCCCATGCCGTAGGCCGCATCCAATTCGCGGAAGGCCTGCACCGCCTCCTGCGGCGAAGTGTGCACGGGGGACATGAACCATTGCGGGCGATACGCGCCGATCGGCAGCAGCGCCAGACGGAGGTCGCCGATGCGCTCGCGGATTTGCGCGAAGTACGGGCTGTAGCCGGTGTCGCCGGCGAAATACACGTTGCCGTGCGCGCTGTGCAAAACGAAGCCGCCCCACAGTGTGCCGTTGCGATCGAACATGCTGCGTCCGGAGAAATGCTGCGCGGGCACGAACGTGATTTTCAACCGGTCGTTCACCGTCGTCGCCTGCCACCAATCCAGGTCCCGCGCGGGCGCGATCGACTTTTTCTCCAGGTACGCGGCGTTGCCCAAACCGGCGACGAACACCGGCCGATGTTCGCGGGCCAGCCGCCGCAGGGTCGCCAGATCCATGTGGTCGTAATGGTTGTGGCTCAGCAGCACCGCGTCGATCGGCGGCAGATCCTCGAAGCGCAGGCCCGGCGCGTGCACGCGTTTGGGACCGGCCCAGGAAACCGGACTGGCGCGCAGCGACCACACCGGGTCGGTGAGGATGTTCAGCCCGTCCAGTTGCAGCAGCACGGTCGAGTGATTGACGAAGGTGACGCGCAGTTCGCCGTTCTCCACGCGGCGCGGCGGAGGCGGCCCGGGCTCGATATCATCCCACTCGCGCCAGGGGCCGGCTTCGCGATTGAGCGTCCATTTGAAAAAATCGCCGAAGTGATGCTTGCTTCGCCAATAGGGATTGAAAAACTTTTCGCCGTCGAAGTGATCGGAGCCGGATCCCTGAAAGGCGGGGGCGGAAAAGGCGTAACCGACCAGCAGAACCGTCGCCGCAAGAAAAACGACCAGCGATATTCCGATTATCAGCACCATTGCGGCTCCTTTGTTTTTCATGCCCGTCATGCCATTCCCGTTGAATGCGTTGTCCCCGCTCGTTCGCCGGCGGCTTCCTCAGAACATAAGCCGTGATCCCCAAATGTAAACCGAGGTTAAAGGCTCGCCGATTTTAATCGACCGGGCCGCGGCGGGGTCATTGGTACATTGACGAGCTCAAATGAAGATTGATAGGATGCCCGCTCGTTCGCTTGCCTACCAAAGGAGCAAGAATGAAGTTGCGTAAAGTTATTGGTCTGTTACTGGTTTTCATCCTTTTTTCGTCCCTTTTCGGCGCATGCCGATCCACGTCGCCGGCCGGAGCCGATTTTTACAACATTCGCCGCATTTCCTTGCGGGATATGGATAAAACGTACCTGCTGCAAATGGCCCGCGCGGAATTGACCGACGGCGTGTTCAAGCACGACGAGGAAACCTATCCGCTGATGTATGCCCGCGAGTCGCGCGGCGTGTTCATCACCCTGGTGCGTCCGCACGAGGCGGCGCTGACCTCCTTCGCCATGGGCGACACGATCGCCAAGGCCGTCAAGCAGGCGGCGGTGGAAATGAAGCGCCTGGCCGTGCGCGAGGATGTCAACGCCCTCAAGCTGCGCCTGGATGTGATCGACGAATCCACCGATGAGAAGTCGCGCGAACTGGGCAAGCGGTGGTCGATCGATATTTCGCGCATCGGCCTGATTTTCCAGACCGATCCGGTGGTGGCGTTTCTGCCGCAGGAACTGCGCGATTGGTCGGTGGTCGACAAGAAGAATCGCTACTCGGCGAAAATGATGAAGCGGCTGATCAAGCACCGCGCATTGGGGCGCGTGCTCAACGATCAATTCACAAGCGACAAGGTCGTCAGCTTTGCGCAGTTCACGAGCATTTCCTTTATGGAAGGCAAGGACAACGCGCTGCTGCCCTTGTACCGGCAGAACCGTCTCGACGGTTTCGACGCCACGCCCGAACGTTTGCTGGAGGCGATCACCGCCGCGGGCAACTACCTGAAGCAGGCCGTGTTGCCCGACGGCAAGTTCGAGTATCTGTATTTCCCGCAGACCAGCAAGGTGTCGCGCAGCTATAACGAATTGCGCCACGCCGGCACCGTGTTTTCGATGATGCAGATTTACGAGGTCAACCAGGATCCCGAGTTGCTCGAAGCGGCCAAACGCGCCCTGGGTTATCTACAGCGTATGTCGCAGGGGCCGGACGAAAACGACAGCAAGAAATACGACTGGCTGGCCATCACGCATCCGGAGGGCAAATACGCCAAGCTGGGCGGCAGCGGATTGGCCCTGCTGGCCTTTGCCAAATACACCCAGGTGACCGGCGACCGGCAGTACATGGATCTGATGCGCGCCTTCGGGCGGTTCGTCGAATACATGGTGCAGCCCAACGGCGACGTGCAGATGCGCTATTATCATCGCCCGCAGGACAAGGACAAGGTGACCAAACCGGTGCTCTATTATCCGGGCGAAGCCTTCTTCGGTCTGGCCGAGTTGTACAAACTCGACGACAACAATCCGCGTTGGCAGAAGGTGGCCGAGCGGGGCATCGACTTTATCGCCGATGTGCGCGACAAGGACCGCACGCCGGCCAACGTCGAGCACGACCACTGGATGATGTACGCGATCAACGAATGGTATCGCGTCAAACCCAAAGAGAATCACCTGATGCAGATGCGCAAGGTGACCGACGCGATGATGTCCAAGTTCATCTTCCGTTCCGAGTACCCCGACTACGTCGGCGGCTACATGAAGACCCCGCGCACCACGCAGTCCGCCTGCCGTCTGGAAGGCACCGCCGCCGTGTACAAACTCGCCGAGTACAACGGCGACACGGCGCAGATGGATCGCCTGTACAAGGCGTTGGTGCCCGGCGCGACGTTCCTCATGCGCAACCAGTACAACGAGATCAACACGATGTTCTTCAACAATCCGGAAAAGGTGATCGGCGGCTATCAGGCCGATTACTGGAACCCGGAAATTCAGATCGACTACGTGCAGCATTCGACCAGCGCGCTGATCGCCATCCGCGACATCATCATGCGCCGGCAGGCGGAGCAAAAAGCGCAGTAACAAACTCGCTGTGACACACCGGTAAATCGCCATTCTCCATGCGCCGCATTTTTGGCGAAGCCCAAGGTGTGCCGGTTCACACAATGCACAGCTTTCGCCGGGGGCGAAAACTATGGCACCCGGAAAGAGGATCGTTACGCGGACAAAGCAAAGGCCGCCGGTGCGAAAATCGGCGGCCTTTTTTTTTCGTTTTAGAAGTAGTAGCGAATGCCCAGCATGCCGAAGCCGCCGCTGTAAGTGCCGAACTGACGGTATTCGTCATAGTCGAGGTACTGCAGACCCAACTCCATGTCGAAGGCCAGGTTGGGCAGGCCGGGTAGGAAGAATTCCGCACCGGCGAACGCCATTACCTGGAAACCGACGTTGGTGTCTTTGTCTTCGCCGTCGTCGGTGGTCACCGGCAACAAGCCCAGCCCGCCGCCTGTGTAGACGTTCATCTGCTGTTCCATGATCACGTTGTAGTGAAATTTTCCGCCAAGCGTCATGCCCCAGCCGCCGACGTCCTCATACTCGGCGCTCATGAAGCCCAGGATGCCCTCGATGCCGATCTCGCGGGTCGCCCAGTATTTGCACGAAAAGCTCTGGTTGGCCAAAAAAGCGCTGCTGATGGCGTCCTCGCCGCCGACGATGCCGTAGGAAAGTTGGTGGTTATAGCCCATGCTGATGCGGTTGGTCAGGTCCACCGCCAGGGCGGGAGTTGCCAGCACGGCCATTAAAAATAAGCTGATAACAGCGATTTTCCACGCCTTCATAGCCTGTCTCCTTCAGGTTATTTATCACCAGATATTGTATTTTTCCTCAAATTGCGTCTCAAGATATAGTAAAAATGTCGATAATGTCAAGGTTTCGGTTGTTTGCATCCAGATCGGAAGAGCACACGTCTGAACTCCAGTCACCGAATACGATCT
>CALBTQ010000542.1 GCA_937967875.1 uncultured Pseudomonadota bacterium | reverse complement strand
ATCGTATTCGGTGACTGGAGTTCAGACGTGTGCTCTTCCGATCTTTGGGCACGGTGGAGATGGGTGCGCTCAAACGTGCTTCGGTGGAGCGCAAGATCACTCGGCTGGCCGGAAAATTTGCCGACGGCCGCGCCCATCCCGAATCGCTGCAACGCACCGTCGAGGCGGTCGCTGAATTCGCCCGCAAAGCTCGGGCTTACGGCGCCGTGGAGATCCGCGCGGTGTGCACCGGCGTCGCCCGGCGACTGGACGATCCGTTTACTCTGTTGGACGCCCTGGCCGACCAGGCCCGGCTGGATGTGCAGATCATCGACGGCCGCCTTGAAGCCGCCATCAGCGCTCTAGGCGGCGCCTCCGAAATGGGTCTGAGCGACCGCACGTTCCTGCTGATGGACGTCGGCGGTTTTTCGACCGAATTGGCGCTGGTGGAAAATGCGCAGCCGGCGCGGGCGGTCAGCCTCGATTTCGGCGCGGTGAGCCTGACCGAAGGATACCTGCTGGACGATCCGCCGACCCCTGCGCAATTGCAGGACTGCGGGCAGGCGGTGGCGGATTTGCTGAAGAACAACGACGATCTGGCGCAGTTTCCCGCCGTGGAAACGTTGGTCGGCACGGCCGGCACGGTCACGACGCTCGCCGCGCTGGATTTGAAAATGGAGCGTTACGATCCCGATCAGATCAACGGGCGCATTTTGTCCGCCGCGACGATCGAACGCCTGCTGGAAAAACTCGTATCCATGCCCGCGGCCGAACGGTTGTATTTGCCGGGTTTGGAAAAGGGACGCGAGGATCTGATTCCGGCCGGCGCAATCATCTGCCGGCGCGTGATGGAGCATTTGCACTTCGAACGGCTGGCGGTCACCGAGGGCGGCATGCTGGAAGGGATGGCGTTGTGGCCGCAGTGGCCTTTGGATTGAGTTTGTATTGACCTGATACCATGCGGGGTTTATGATAACGGCCATTGGTGAATCGGAAAAATAGTCCATTCGCCGGCGGCATTAACGAAGCTTATTAACCATAACGAATTGAATTACCTTTTTCTGGGGAGGGAAAGGTGAAAGTTTATTCTACATACCGGCAACGGGGAGGGTTCAACTGGGTCAGCGCTTTGCTGCTGCTCATTTTCGTCGCGGCCATCGTGGCCGGCATCGCTTTAGGCCCGAAGTATTACGCCAACTTCAACCTGCGCCAGAAGGCGTGGTCGTTGATGGTCCGGGCCAGCGAGCTGAACGATATGCAGATCCGCGAGCAGATTCTGGCCGAGGTCAAGGATCGCAATATCCCGTTGAGCGCCGACCAACTGCACGTGTATCGCGAAGGCAAAGACAAGATCATTGTGACTTACGAATACGAATGGCCGGTGGGACTTCCCGGCCTGGACGACGTCAACCTTCCGTTCAAGGAAACCCTGGAACGCGAGGTGACCGAGATCAAAAAGCTGTAACCGTTCACGATTCGCCGCGGCCGATCGCATCAGGGAGTGTATATGCTGAACGATAATTTGCTCCAGGGACTCACCTTTGACGATGTGTTGCTCCTGCCCGCCAAAAGCGACGTTCTGCCCAAGGACGTCGACCTGACCACGCGCATCACGCGCAACATCGCGGTCAAGATGCCGCTGGTGTCCGCGGCGATGGATACGGTCACCGAGGCCAACACGGCCATTGCCATGGCGCAGGAAGGCGGGGTGGGCATCATTCATAAGAACATGTCCATTCCGCAGCAGTGCGCGCAGATCGAAAAGGTGAAGAAGGCCGTTTCGGTGATGATCGAAAATCCGATCACGATGTCGCCGCACGCGACGATTGCCGACGCCATCCAGTTGATGCACCGCCACTCCATTTCCGGCGTGCCGGTCATCGAGGGTTCGACGCTGGTGGGCATTCTGACCAACCGCGACCTGCGATTCGTCGGCCGTCACGATCAGCCGATCAGTTCGGTGATGACCAAGGAAAACCTGGTCACCGTGCCCGAAGGCACCGACATGAAAACGTGCAAGCGCTACCTGCACGAAAACCGCATCGAAAAACTGCTGGTCGTCGACGACAAGAAAAACCTGCGCGGCCTGATCACGATCAAGGACATCGAGAAAGCCGAACGCTATCCCAATAGCTGCAAGGATCCGCGCGGCCGGTTGCTGGTGGGCGCGGCGGTCGGCACCGGCGACAAGGAAAAGGAACGCCTGCAGGCGCTGGTCGAGCAGGGCGCCGACGTCATCTGCATCGACACGGCGCACGGGCACAGCATCGGCGTGGTCGAGATGGTCAAGTGGGCCAAGGGCCGCTTCCCCAATTGCGAAATCATCGCCGGCAACGTGGCCACCGCCGAGGCGACGGTCGATCTGATCAAGGCCGGCGCCGACAGCGTAAAGGTCGGCATGGGGCCGGGCAGCATCTGCACGACCCGCGTGGTCTCCGGTTGCGGCGTACCGCAAATCACCGCGATCGACGTGTGCGCCCGCGCTGCCGCCGAATTCGACGTTCCCGTCATCGCCGACGGCGGCATCAAATACTCGGGCGACATCACCAAGGCCCTGGCCGCCGGCGCCGAAATGGTGATGATCGGTTCGTTGTTCGCCGGCACCGAGGAAGCGCCCGGCGAAACGATTCTTTACCAAGGCCGCACCTATAAAATCTATCGCGGCATGGGCAGTCTCGGCGCGATGATGAAAGGCAGCAAGGACCGCTATTTCCAGGGCGAAGTCGAAGCGCCGCAGAAACTCGTACCCGAAGGCATCGAAGGGCGCGTGCCCTACCGCGGACCGCTCAGCGGCGTGATCTATCAGATGCTCGGCGGCGTGCGTTCGGGCATGGGCTACACCGGCTGCGCAAACATCGTCGAGCTGCGCACCAAAGCAAAATTCATCCAGTTGACCAACGCCGGTTTGCGCGAAAGCCACGTGCACGACGTGATCATTACCAAAGAAGCGCCCAACTATCAGATCAGCTAAGGCAAGGCAAAGCAAAATCCATGACTACCGACGCCATTCACGCGGAGAAGATTTTAATTCTCGATTTCGGCTCGCAGGTGACCATGCTCATCGCCCGCCGCATTCGCGAATTGAAGGTGTATTGTGAAATCCATCCCTGCACGGTGAGCGCCGAGGACATCCGCGCCTTCGCCCCGCAGGGCATCGTGCTGTCCGGCGGCCCCTCGAGCGTCTACGACGCCGACGCGCCGGTGTGCGATCCGCTGGTCTACGAGCTGGGCGTGCCCGTGCTGGGCATCTGTTACGGCATGCAGTTGCTCGTTCACCACGGCGGCGGCAAGGTCGCCGGCGCGACCGAGCGCGAGTACGGCCGCACGGTGCTGTCGATCCGCGACGACGAAGACCTGTTCGCCGGACTGAAGACCGAAACCGAAATGATCGTCTGGATGAGCCACGGCGACCGCGTCGAAGCGCTGCCCGCCGGCTACAAGCCCATCGCCGTTTCCGACAACGCGCCCTACGCCGCCATCGCCGATCGCGGGAAGCGTTTTTACGGCGTACAGTTCCACCCCGAGGTGCACCACACGCCGCGCGGGCGCGAAATGCTGGCCAACTTCGTTTACGACATCTGTCATTGCCGGCCGACCTGGACGATGGCCAACTTCATCGAAAATTCCGTGCACGCGCTGCGCGAACGCATCGGCGACCGGCGGGTGATTCTCGGGCTGTCGGGCGGCGTGGATTCGTCGGTCGTCGCGCTGTTGCTCCATCGCGCGGTGGGCGATCGCCTGACCTGCATTTTCGTCGACAACGGCGTGCTGCGGCAGGGCGAGGCCAAATCGGTGCAGCACGTGTTCGCCAAGCACTTCGGCGTCAACCTGGTGTTCGTCGACGCCGGCGCGCGGTTCCTCGGCAAGCTCAAGGGCGTCGAGGAACCGGAAGTCAAACGCAAGATCATCGGCAACGAGTTCATCTACGTCTTCGAGGAGGAAGCGGCGAAAATCAAGGACGCGCGCTTTCTGGCGCAGGGCACGCTGTACCCCGACGTGATCGAGTCGGTGAGTTTCAAGGGTCCGTCCGCGACGATCAAAAGCCACCACAACGTCGGCGGCCTGCCGGAAAAATTCGACCTCGAACTGATCGAGCCGTTACGCGAATTGTTCAAGGACGAGGTCCGCGAGGTCGGGCGCGAACTGGGCTTGACGCCGGAAATCGTCGGTCGCCATCCGTTCCCGGGACCGGGGCTGGCCGTGCGCATCATCGGCGAAGTGAACGCCGAGCGCGTGCGCATTCTGCAGCAAGCCGACGCGATCTTCATTCAGGAGATCCGCAGCGCCGGTCTGTACGACACCATCTGGCAGGCGCTGGCCGTGCTGTTGCCGATCAAGAGCGTGGGCGTGATGGGCGACGAACGCACCTACGAAAACGTCTGCGCCCTGCGCGCCGTGCACAGCGTCGACGGCATGACCGCCGATTGGGTCAATCTGCCCTACGAAGTGCTCGGCCGCGCGAGCAATCGCATCATCAACGAGGTCAAGGGAATCAACCGCGTCGTCTACGACGTGTCGTCCAAGCCGCCCAGCACGATCGAGTGGGAATAAAATGTCCGCTGTCGATTTCGTTCATCTGCACGTTCACACGCAATTCTCGCTGCTGGACGGCGCGATCAAACTGCCCGACCTGTTCGCCAAGGCGCAGGACGACGGCATGTCCGCCGTGGCCATCACCGACCACGGCAACATGCACGGCGTCGTGCAGTTCACGCAGCAGGCCAAGGCGGCGGGCGTCAAGCCGATCATCGGGTGCGAGGTGTACGTCGCGCACCAGGATCGTTTCGACAAATCCAACAACCAGCCGCGTCCCTATCACCTTGTGCTGCTGTGCGAGAACGAAGAGGGCTACCGCAACCTGGTCAAGATCGTCAGCGCCGCGCACGTCGAGGGCAAGACGCCGGGCATCTTCGGCCGGCCGCGCTGCGACAAGGCGGTTCTCGAACAGCATCACTCCGGCCTGATTGCGCTGTCGGCCTGTTTGCAGGGCGAGGTGCCGCGCGCGCTGCGCGAGCAGGGCCTGGACCACGCGGTGGAGGTCGCCGACTGGTACCGCCAATTGTTCAAAGACCGCTTCTATCTGGAAATTCAACGCAACGGCCTGGAGGAGCAGGAGCAGGTCAACGCCGGCATTTTGCAGGTGGCGAAAAAACTCGCCTTGCCCGTCGTCGCCACCCACGACTGCCATTAGATCGGAAGAGCGTCGTGTAGGGAAAGAGTGTAGATCTCGGTGGT
>CALBTQ010000541.1 GCA_937967875.1 uncultured Pseudomonadota bacterium | reverse complement strand
GCGACCACCGAGATCTCCACTCTTTCCCTACACGACGCTCTTCCGATCTCTGTCGCACAACGCCTTCTTCACGGCCATTCACATGAGCCAGGGCATTTACGCGCCCGCCGACGACGATCCGTTCCAGGAGCAGCTCGAGCAGGACATCGGCGAATTTCGCGACGCGCCGAACGATCGCTATTACATCGATCCGCAAACGACGAACCTCGATCCGATTTCGGTCTGGCTCGACGACCTGATGGAACAGTTTCCCTTCCTGGCCGAGATCATGGGCGATGTCGATCCGCAGGCGGCCGAGGCGTTCCCCGTGCTCGAACAGTGCTCGACCGACTTTCTCTGGCAACGTAGCCCCTTCCACATCGGCCCGTGCGGCTCGGACAGCCCGAACGTCGTCAACCCGGGCATCGATTACCTGGTCGCTTACTGGATGAGCGCGTACCACAAGTTCATCACCAAGGAGCAATAAATCTCCGTGCAAAAACCGAGGCGGTCGTGTAAAAAGCGGCCGCCTTTTTTTCCGGATGAAAATGAACCGCAACCACACCCTGACCGACGGACCGCTGCTGCCCGCCATCTTTCGTCTGGCGTTGCCGGCCGTGTTGAGTTTCCTGTTGCAGGGGACCTACAACTTCGTCGACACGTACTTCGTCGGGTACCTGGGCGCGGAATCACTGGCCGGCATCAGCACCGGTGGATTCATCCTCTGGATGATCTTCGGGCTGGCCAATCTGGTCAGCGTCGGCGTGGCGGCCAAGGTCGCTCGGCGCATCGGCGAAGGCGATCGGGCCGAAGCCGAGTGCACCGCGGTGCGCGGCATTTGGTACGGCCTGGGCACTTCAATCGTGTTGGCTGTGCCCTTCTATTTCCTGCTGCCGATCCTCTTCGGCTTCATGCACACGCCGCCGGACGTCACCGCCCAAGGGCTTGCCTACATCACGCCGTTGATTATCGGCCTGCCGACGATCTTTCTCTCGTTCGTAATGACCGGTATTTTCAATGCCTCGGGCGACACGCGCACGCCCTTTCTGTTGATGCTGCTGACGCTCTCGCTCAGCGCCCTGCTCGATCCGCTGTTTATTTTCGGCCTCGGTCCGCTGCCCGCCTTTGGCGTGGCCGGCGCCGCCTGGGCCACGATCATCGCCCGTGTGCTGTGGATCGTCCTCGCCCTGCGCAAGCTTCACCGCCCCGATTGCGCGATTCATCTGCAGGTGCGGCGCAAAATTGCCGTTTCCTGGACCGATTACCTGAGCATCGTGCGTATCGGTTTGCCCAAGGCGTTTACCGGCGTTCTGTTTTCCGGCATCTATATGGCGCTGACGCGCGTAACGGCCGAATTCGGCACGCCCAACATCGCCGCGCTACGCATCGGCCACATTTTCGAAGGACTCTCCTTTTTTACCGCGACCGGCTTTTCCATCGCCGCCTCGACCCTCGTGGGTCAGAACCTCGGCGCGCGGCAACCGCAACGGGCCATGCGCGCGGCCTGGATGGTCGGCGGCATCGTCTTCGCTTACACGGGCTTGGTCGGCCTGGCCTTCCGCCTGTTCGCCGATAACCTGGCCGGCGTGTTCTCCACCGACGAGAGCGTGATTATCGCCGGCGCTTCCTACCTGATGATTCTCGCCTGGAGCCAGCCTTTCATGGGCATCGAGATTGTCATGGAAGGCGGCTTTTCCGGTGCTGGCAACACCCTGCCGCCGATGCTCATCCAGGTGCCGTTGACCTTGCTGCGCTATCCGGTCGCCGTGGCGCTGGCCTTCGGTACGACCCTGGGCGTCGAGGGCGTCTGGTGGGCGATCAGCGGCAGTTCGCTCTTTAAAGGAATATTGATGACTTTCTGGTTTTCGCGCGGTCGTTGGCGGCACACCAAGGTTTGACAGTGCCGCGCACCGGTGATAATGGATTGATAAAGTGAGCAAAAACAGGTTGTGAATATCACAATGGTTTCAGGCAATAAGCGCATGATGCTCCTCCTGCTGGCCGTGCCCCTGATGGTCCTGCTGCTCTACGTCGCCTGCGAGGATTCCGGCCAGGAGGAAATTGAATTCGAGGAAGAGGACGAAGAGGAAGAACTCTCCCGCGACTGCCAGGAAACCTTCGATTTTCTCTACGACAAATGTGAAATGGTCCTCTACGATGCGCAAGGCTTGCCGATCGACAAGCTGGATGCAGTTACCGGTTGCGGCGTGTGTCAGGCGAATAATGAACAATTGCCGCAATACTGTTGCATCTACGATTGCGGCAACACCTATCGTCAATGCAGCGGCATGATCGACTGTACGAACTCCTGCCTGGGCGCGAGCGGCGACGATGATGATACAGCCGACGACGATACGGCCGACGACGATTCCGGCGCTTGATGTCCTTCCAAAATATTTTTATTGACATTTAGCATTTGTAGCGATATACCTATTTCGCATAATCGATTGGCGATGGAGTGATGATGAAACATTTCGATCGTGAAACGGCAGAAAAGCGGGCGGAAACCCTCAAAGCCTTGGGGCACCCGATTCGCCTGTGCATCATGGATCTGCTGCAAGACGGTGAGCGCAACGTCGGCGATCTCGCCGAACTGCTCGACATCAAAAGCGCCATCGCCAGCCAGCAACTCAAGCTGCTGCGGCTCTCCGGTCTGGTGGCGGTGGAAAAACGAGACGGTCACAGCTACTACACCATCGCCCACCCCAACGTACCGCGGCTGCTCGAATGTTTGCGCACCTGCGACGAAGTGATTAAATAAAACGAAGAAAAGAACGCTCGATGAAAAATTTAGACGCATGGCTTCCCTTGGTGGAACTGGCTGGCTGGCTGTTGCTGCAATTATGGATTCTGCCGAAACTGGGCATTTCCACCTGAATGCGCGGCGCCTGCAATCTCCCGGGTGGAGATGCCAAGTCGGCGATAAAGGAAGCGAACACGAACTCTCGTGGCGAGAACGAGGACCGAAACGATGCCGATCTATGAATTTACCTGCCGGGACTGCGGCGAAGATTTCGAGATGATCCGCAAGATCTCCGATGGCGACAACCCGGCGTGCCCGGTGTGCCGTTCGTACAATACGAAAAAAAAGATGAGCGGCTTCGTCGCCCGCTCCGGAGGCGGATATAGCACCAAATCGAGCGCTGTGAAAAATAGCACATCGAAATCACCCTTCACTTGAGCAAGCTGCTGATTCCCACGGGCTGGGAACGAACTCTCCAAAAATGAAAATCCTAGATATGCATGATTGCCGTAAAAATATTTTTCCGGTGTTCATCAGTTTATGGAAATATAATGAGATATAGTCTCATATAGCCATTTTTTTCACCGCCTAAATATCTCGAATTATCCAAGATGGGACTCTCCAATTTAAATTTCCGTTTCTCCGCAGATGCAGAAACTTTTCTAAATAATGAAACAAAACAATGAGTTGAGTGTATTTTTTTTCTTGACATTTTGCGTCATTTGACCGATGATTTGGATTGTCCAAGATTGAAAGCTCTGATCCGTCCTGGACAAAAGGAAAACCGTAGGGGGTTCCGTTAGGAAATGAAATCCAGTTTCAGTAACTACCTACGGTACGAGAAGGTCCGATTTTATTTGGACGTCTTGCTCTTTGCACAACGAAATCTGGCCAAGGAAGTCAAGGCCACCGTCGGCATCAGCCTGAAGGAAACCAAATTCCTCCTTCAGGTCAATGAAAGCCCCGGCGCCTCGCTGACCAGGATCCAGAACCTCCAGCACATGCCGACCTCGTCGGCGGCCTGGGTGGCGGATCGACTGGTCGCCAAGGGATTGCTCGATCGGCGGCAGAATCCCGGCAATCGTCGCGAAGTCATCCTCGACCTCACCGACGAAGGGACGCGCCTCCTCAAACGGATCGAGCAGGTCTTCTTCACCGCCGACGTCGAAAAACGTCTGGCCGCCGTGGATGAAAACATCATCCACGACATCGAAAAGGGATTGGCCACGCTGTGTGAACTGTACGGCGTCGATATCGAACAGTAGCTCTTTCAAAATCGAATGTGATTCACCGTTGAAACGGAGGCCGAGGCGGGGATGTTGTAACGACAACAAGCAACCCTCCACACGCAAAACTCCGGTAAGTTGACCGGTTTTCCTGCTTCGGCCCTGAGATAATGGCGGTTTCAAGCGTTGATGCGAATGTTGAGCGGTACCGGGGGCTATCTTGCGGATCTCCAGTAGAAGCGAATGCGAAACTCCCCCGCTGAATACTTGAAACCGCCCGCAAAAAATGGAAATCGGTGAAGGGGATGGGTTCGCTTTAACCTGTTCATTCCGACCCTCCCATCTCTATTCCTGCAAGTTTCACTTGAGGTTGCACTAGGTAGGCTTGCCTGCCCCTTCACCACCTTCCCTCTACGAAAGGAACCGCTCATGAAGTTCTTGCTGGCCGGAAGCATCATTACCGTGGCAAGCATGACGTACAGCGTCGTGGCTCTGCTCATGCCGTTTCTGAATGGAACGACACTGGATTACAGTAAGGACCGATAGTCATATCAGACCCTCCCCCGCCGAAGATGGCCGCTTTCGAAAAGCCCGCTTCGGCGTTTTTTTTAATTGTTTTCGGGAATAGTACGGAAAGCGGCCGCCAGATCCACCGCGAAATAGCCGGCCGCCGACGCCGCCAGAACACGCCCGGGGCCGTCTGCGGCGATCGTCCGCAAGCGCCGGCCGAGCGCGATGCGCCCGACTTCATGCAATGTCTCGCCGTCCAGCGCGATCAGCGCACCGGAAAAATAGTCTCCCGCCACCAGCAGGTTGGTTTGCTCGTCCCACAGCAGGTTGCGGATACCGCGCCCGACCGGGATCGTTCCCGTCCGCTGCAGATCGTTCGCCCGCAGCACGTCGATCCGTCGCCCGGCCATGTTGCCCACGAACAAACGACCGCCCGCGCGATCGTACGCCAGCAAGTGGAAAATGCCGATGCGCTGGACGCGCCCGCGTATCGTTTGCCCGTCCGTCGTGATTCGCCGCACGCCGCCCCACAAGGTGCTCAGGAAAAAACCGCCTTCGCCGTCGGGCAGCAAATCGCTTACGCCGGTGATGCGCCACGACTTCAGCTCGCGCAAGGTTAATGGTTCGTACAATCCCACGTGGCTCCATTCGTCCAGCGCATACACGCCTTCCGGCGCCCTCCGCGTGACCAACGCTCCGTGCGGCAGTTTCACCTGCACGTCGACTCCCATATCGTTGCCGTTGAGCGACGATAGAAAACCGTCGCGCGTGGCGACGATCACCCGCCCGTTCCTCGCGTCCACCGTGAGGTTGTCGCCGGCCGGGCCAAGCGGCAAAGCGCGGATATGCATCGTGCCGACCTCGGTCACGCCGCGCCCCGCACCGATCAACAACTTCCCGCCGAAGCCGCGCTCGGCGAACCGTAAATCCGTTCCCAGCCGTTGCCGCCAACCCGGACCGTCTTCGCGCAGACTCATCAGCGCCCGCAACCCCGGGTGTTCGTAGGTCGCGCGCTCGATGCGGTCCAAGCCCCGGTAAAACCAATCGTTGGCCGCGAAGGTCGGCGCGAAAAGAAACAAGCCGGCCAGCAGCCACGGCGACACGCGTTTGACGACCGGCGAAAAGGTCATCAGCAAAACGGCCGTCACGCCCAGCGTCGCCACCAGCGCCATCACCGCCAGCGATACGTAGCGATCGAACGACGCCGACATCACCGCGCCCGCGATCGTCGCCGCCGCCAGCATCCCCGCCAACGGCGCGAGGCCGCGCCACAAAAGCGCGGCGAACAAAGCCGTCAGCAAGGCGACGCCCAGCCACCATACAGGCGCATAAAACAGAAGCAGCGCATTGGAAAGCAACAGCGGCAATCCGACGGCGAACGTATAGACCATCGCCGCCGCCCGGTGCGCCCGGGCGGGAATGCGTCGCCACGGAGCGCCCGTATCGTAAGCGGTCACGCCGAGGACGGCGAAAAACCAAACGTCCCATCCCAACACCGGCGCCCAGAACAGCAACAGGCAGCCATGCGCCGGCAGCTTGCCCACGGCTTCGATCGCCGTCGCCCCCGCCGTGCGTTTCATCGATGCAGGCTCCGCGCCAGTTGCGGCAGGTCGATCGTGAACACGCCGGCCGCGCTCACCCCGCGGCATTGGTCGCCGTCGATCGTCAAACCGCGCACGCGCCGCCCGACGTCGATCCGCCGCGGTCCGCGTCCCATGATCGGATCGTAAACCAAAATCCGCCCACGAAAATAACTGCCCGCCAGCAGCAATTGATGTTCCGGCGAATAGGCCAATTGCCGCACGCCGCGCTCGGCGGGCAACTCGGCCAGCCGCGTCAGATCGCGCGCCCCCAGCGCGTGGATGCTCCGGCCCAACCAATCGGACAGATACAAAATCCCGTTGCGCTCGTCGTGCGTCATCGTACCGCCCACGCTGTAAGGCAGTTCCAGCGTCGTGATCACTTCGAGCGTGCCCGGCTCGATCATCTCCAACCCGTGCCCCAGCACCGAACGATAGAGGTAGCCGGTGTAGGGCATGTAGTGAATGTCGATGTT
>CALBTQ010000540.1 GCA_937967875.1 uncultured Pseudomonadota bacterium | reverse complement strand
ACCGTCTTGGACGGCGCGTTGGCCGTCAGCGCGGTGAGGATGATCGACTCGCCCAGGCGATAAGTCGCCTTGTCGGCGCGCAAGAGCAGCGAACTGACGTTGCGCTCGGGCATAAAGTTGATCGTGCTTTCCACTTCGTTGCCCTGCTTGTCGCGGGCGTGGAAGACCAGGTTGACCGCATGCTGCGGCACCTTGAGCACGAACTCGGCCAGGCCCAGTTCGTCGGTCTCGGTGACCGCCTCGTGATCGACCCAGTTCTCGACCTTGATCGTCGAGAGATGCGCCATGATCTTGGCTTTGACCGGCGTGCCGTCGGGCGTGGTGACCATGGCGAAAATGCGGTTGGGCAGATCCGAAACCAGCCGGCCGGATTCGGGCACGGCGCGCACGATCAACGGCGTCTTGGCCACCGTATAGCTTCTGAGCGCTTCCTGCGTCGAGCCGTCCGGGCCGGTGACGGTGGCGTGCAACTGCACCCGCGCCAGTCCCTGATCGACCTGCCGGCCGACGAGCGTGCCGGGCAGATCCAACGAGAAGGCGAAGTTGCCCTGGGCGTCGGTCTTGCCCTTGATCGTGGCGAAGGTTTCGGCGCCGACGATCGAGGCGAGGCCTTCCAATTCGATCTCGCCGCCTTTGACCGGCTTGCCGAAGATGTACATCGCGTTGATCGTGCCTTCGATTTTCTGCCCCGGCGTGTACCAGGTGCGGTCGGCCTTGATGTCGATCTTGAACTTGGGCAGCACGTAACGTTTGACCTCGACGGTTTTTTCCGTGGTGAACTCGTCGACCGTCGCTTTGATCGCGAAGTTGCCCATGTTCACTTCCGAGGCCAGCGTGAACACGGCGGCGACGATGCCGTAGTCGTTGGTTTTCACCTTGCGCTTGAAGACCTTATTGCCCTTGGCGTCCATCACTTCGATCAACGCGTTTTTCCCGGCCAGCGGCTTGCGGTTGCCCTGACCCAGGGCGAGGGCGCGGATATGCATCGTCTGCCCCGGCTGGTACAGCGGCTTGTCGGTGGTCAGCAGCACCTTGGCCGCGCGCTGGATGCGGATAGCGTTTTCCACCTGCGCCAGCTGTCCGCGCCGGTCGGCGACGACCACGAGGCTCGGATCGACAAGCTGCTTTTCGGGTACTTTGAACGAAACGTCGCAGGTGCCCGCCTCGTTGGTGCGGCCATGGAAAATTTCCTGTTTGCCGCTTTTGTCGCGCAGCAGCACCTTGACGCTCGCGCCGGTGACCGGCTCATGGCTGAAGCGGTCGGCGGCGATGACGCGCACGGCGCTTTGCGTGCCGGCCTGGAAGGTATCGGGGGCCAGCACGCGCAGTTCCAGCGTGCCGACAACTTCGGCGAAGCTGATTGCGCCGACCATCTTTTCGTCGCCGGCGCCCATCGTGTAGCGCACGACGTACAACGCTTCGTCGCCCGCCGGCACCAACGCGGCCAACCGTGCGCTGAAGCGGCCCTCGGCGCGTTCGTCCTTGAGCACGTCGGCCGAAACCAGCGGTTTGCCGTCGAGGTTGGTCAGCCAGATCGACAGCGGTCCGTCGGTCGGCCATTGCTCGCTGTTGCCGCGGGTGACTTCGAATTCGACGAAGCCGTGTTTCATTTCGCCTTTGGCTCCGGCCTTGCCGATGCGCACCGCGTCGAGGCTTTGCGCATTGACTTCGGGCAGGGAATAAAAGGCGATCAGGCCCGCGACCAGAAATACGAACAAAGAAATGACTAGTAAAATATTACGGGATTTCATTTGATCCTCCGCCGAGGTGTTTTGCCTGTTCACTCGCACATGACACCTTGCCGCGGCGAATGGTTCCCGCCGCGTGCGAGAATCACGCAAACGCGCCGCCTTATTGGTTCATGCGCAGATAGACGAGAAAGTCCGCTTCGGCGATTTTCGTGCCGTCGGCCTTGAACAATTCGACTCTCTGCGGCGTCTTGGCGCGTCCGTTGGTCGTCAATTCGTCGCGCAGTTGCGCGGCCTTCTCCGGCGACATTTCCGCGACGCTGTGCAGGTCGCCGTCGCCGCGTTTGAGATAGTTGATCGTGCCTTGCAGCATCAGCAGATCGAACTGCCCGGCCAGATCGGCCAGCGCCGCGAAGGACATCGCGCCCGAGGTCAGCTCGGCCAGTGTGTATTGCGCGCCGGCGTGGGCGAAGCCGACGTGGTTGTGGTTCGACTTTTTATCGGGCAGCGCCAGGCTCACCTTGGTCGGCGAGGCGTCGGCCACCTGCAGGCCCAGCGTGTGGGCGAAGGGCATCATTTCGCTTTCGATGAAGGTCTTGAGAAAGGACAGATCCATCAGGCCGGCTCCTTGGTCATGATATGCCATTGAATGTCGATGGCGGAAAAGGTGCGTTCGGTCGCATAGCCGCACGCCTCATACACGAGCCGCGCGGGATTTTGTTCCTCGCATTCAAGTTGCACGACGCCAAGCGAACGTTCAAGGGCGTTGTCCTCAAAGGCGGCCAGCAGGGAGCGGCCCAGACCGTTGCCGTGATGCGCCGGATCCACGCCCAGCACGTACAGGCGCAGGCAGGGGTGACTGGGGTGCGAATGTTCGGTCGTCGTGAAAAAGAAATCGCGAAACGCCAGCCAACGCCGAAGGCCGAGCCGGCGTAAGTACCGGGCGGCAACCAACCATTGTTGGGGCAGGGAGGGGCTTTGCGCGTCGGCCCAACCGATGGCCGCGCCGGCCATTGTACCGTCGGCGAAAGCGCCCAGAACCGTCGCCTGCTCCATGCCCAGGTACATGCTTGTCATGACTTCCCAGTATGTTTTCTGTTGCGGCGGCGTCAGGCGCAACGCCCGCCACAAGGGCTCGTCGGCGGCGAAAGCTTCGTAGAGTACGCGCGCAACTTCGCGTCGGTCGGCGGCGGTCAATGGGCGGATGGTCGGATTCATCGCGGCGTCGCCCCCCCCGGTCGCGCTTGCGCTTCGCAGGCAAAATGGCCATATTTGGCAAACATTATACCATATCCGCAGCGAAGGAGCGATTGATGAAACGAATGATCCTGGCGGTTTTGTTGTTGGTTGCCGCGGTCGCCATGGCCGATCAGATTCAAACGGCGGCGGTGCAGGCTCCGCCCGACGCCGACGTGACGCTGAACCTCTCGCTGGATGTGCCCAAAACCCACAAGGTTTCGCCCGAAGCGCCGCTCAAGGTCGAGGTGACCGCCGAAGGGGCGGCGATCGCGCAGGTTCCCGAACCGTTCAAGGGCAAGGGCAAGCAGTTGCCGCACGCGCTGACGATCAAGACGGGAGCGGCGGGCAACGGTGCGTTGACTGTGAAGATGAGCGCGTTCGTCTGCCAGAAAGACAACGAAGGCGTTTGTCAGATGACCAACGTGGAAGCGAAGATTCCGGTGCAGGTGACCGCCGGCGCGGCCGCGGCGTGGGATATACCGCTGCCCGTCAAATTGATGATTCAGTAGTTTTCGGGTTCCATCCACCGATCGCGTCAGGCCGTCACTTCCTCCGGCTTGATGTAGAAGACGATGATACTCAGGCAGTGGTATTCACTGTCGCTCGATTGACGAACTTCCACGTTCGCGATCTCGATGTCCGGATTCGACCGCAGCCAGCGAGTGATCAGCTCGCCCATTTCCTCGCGTTCCTTGGCTTTGGTGGCGGAGAATACTTTCACGGCATTGAATTTCTGCATTTGATCCACTCCTGCGCTGTGCCCGCTCACAAGCATACTATTCAAGATGGAACAATTGTAGCACACCACAACCAGCCGAACAAGGCGTAAAGGCGGTAACCTATGCAATATCAATGAATTATTCACTTTTTATGAATATAAAAGCACAAAATCGGCGTGCGTTGACCCTCTGTGCGTTTGATGCCATGCTCTGGACCATGAAAGTTCTACTGCACATCTGCTGCGCCCCTTGTTCCATCGTGAGCATCGATCGTCTGCGCGAAGAGGGGCACGAACTGCACGGATTCTGGTACAACCCCAACGTTCAACCCTGGACCGAAAACGAGAAACGCCGCGAGGCGGTCGAGACTTACAGCACTCGGGTGAACCTGCCGATGATCTGGCGCAACGAGTATCGCCTGCAGGAGTTTCTGCGCATGGTGGCCTTCCGTGAAGCAGAGCGCTGCCGTCTTTGTTACCGCATGCGCCTGGCCGCGGCGGCCAACGTGGCCAAGCGCGGCAAGTTTGACGCCTTCACCACTTCGCTGCTGTATTCGAAGACCCAACCGCACGAATTGCTTGCCGAAACGGCCGAGGCGGTGGGGAAGGAAGCGGGTGTGCCGTTTTTGTACCGCGACTTTCGTCCCGGCTGGCAAGAGGGGATCGTCCGCAGTAAGCAGGAAGGTCTATATCGCCAGCAATATTGCGGATGTATCTATTCCGAGAAGGAACGGTACGTCGGCGGAAAGGCGGGACGGGAAGGCTGATTCTGTTGCATTAATGACACACGCGCTGTTGCAAGTTGACTACAAGAGCTGTGGATAACGGGGAAGTCCGATTTTTATTTTGCCTTGTGAACGATGAACAAAACCAGTTGTAAATAAAATGAAAATCAACACCTAACACATCATTTGGGCGCAATTCCGAAATCTGGCACATCATTTGCTCATTAGCCTCCCAGACGGCTATCCGTCGATATGGATAGATCGGAAGAGCACACGTCTGAACTCCAGTCACCGAATACGATCT
>CALBTQ010000539.1 GCA_937967875.1 uncultured Pseudomonadota bacterium | reverse complement strand
GAGATCGTATTCGGTGACTGGAGTTCAGACGTGTGCTCTTCCGATCTCGTACTGACGGATAACCATGTCGTGATCGACCCAGTCGGCGGTCTTCTTTTTATAGACCTCGCGCCCCATCTTGCCGCGCACGCCCAACGCATGCAGTTTCTTTTTGAATTCCTTTTTGAACGCAGCGACCGCCTTTTTGATCTGTGCCTCGTCTTCGTAGCCGCGATCCTCGGTGAAGCGGCCGTCCTGCTTGAGATGAAAATCGTTTTTCGCCGCGTCGATGACGAAGGCGTGCACTTCCTCGCCGGCCAGGGCGCCGCCGGAATAATCGCCCTGCTCGGCGAAGGCCCAATAGACGCCGTCGTCCGACCAGCCCCAGACGATCAATTTGCCGGCGGGGATGAGGCCGGCCCACGCGGCGCCGGCGATCAGCACGAAGGCGGCGAGGGCGATGAGGCGATTACGCAAGGTCATGATTTCCTCCCGGGAGGTGGTTCGCTTTCGACCATACCGGTTTGAAATGGATAGGACAATAACCTTGTCAGCGGCTCCAGCGCATCAATTCGATCAGGTTGTGCTGATCCAGGCCGAAGGTCAGCATGTCGCCGTTTTTCACGAACCAAACGACGTCGGCGTAATCGGCCGGATCCTCGCCCAGTTGCTCGCGCAGCCATTGCGCCGCCTCGTGCGCCATCCAGGGCGTATCCTTTGTTTCCAGCGTTAACAAGACCATGCCGCTCGGTTTGATTTCCTTATTCCAACCGATGAACTGGTTGACCGCCTGCACGTGTTGTCTGGTCCGGCCGCCGAGGCCTTCCAAATTCTCTTCGGACAACGGCGGATCGGTCCGCAGGTTGAGGTTAACATTGACGTGCTTCACCGGCGGGCGGCGGCGCAGTTCGCTCATCGTACGCAGCAGCCAACTCGGTTCGCTGACCAACCGGCTGCGCGAGGGCAGGTACCGCGAGCGATACTCCGTCGAATCGCCGCTGGGGTAAGTCGCCAGCGCCGCGCTTTTTTGCATGGTCGCGGCCGTAAACAGCAGCAGGATCATCAACGGAACGAACTTGCGCCACCGCGGCAGGCGCTGCAGTTCGCGCCAGGCGATCGCGGGCAACAGCACCGCGGCCAGGCAGGCGAAAAAGAGGAGATCGTTGGTGAAGCCGCCGCTGACGCGGACGACCAGGCTCAACGAGACATTGAACAACAGGCTGAGCACGAGAAACAGATCGTCGAGGCGACGGTCTTTGGTGGCGAAAACGTGATAGAGGCCGACGGCCAGGAGAAGGCCGAAAACGGCAAGGAACCAGGGGCCGAAAAATCCGGACGCAATGTCGATCAGCCAATCTTTGGTTATCGCGGCCAACAGGGGAGCGCTGGTGGCCGGGTTTAATAAGAAAAGAGATTTTTCCCCGCTGTATCCGGGCAACGCCCGCAGAAACGGCCGGGCGACCAGTAGAAAGCAGACCAAAGCGGAAGCGAAACGAAGCGCGTCGCCTCTGAGGTTCTTGCGGGAGATCGCCAAAAACAACAAAAAACCGAACACCAACGAGCTTTGCATCAGGGAAACCGGATGAGTCATCACAGCCAGGCCGCACAGCACGCCGATGGCCGGATAGGCCAGGCGCAACTCGGGTTTTTGCATCACCCGCACCACATAGGCGTAAGCCAGCAGCATGAGCGCGGCGGCGTGAAAATGCGGATTGAACGACCGGCCGGCTTCGTCGATCACCGGCAGCGCGGCCAGGGCGACCGCGCACAACAAACCCGCTCGCCGGTCGGCCAGCAGCGCGCCCAGGCTATAGGCCGCGAGCATCAGCAGCGCCAGAAAGAGCAGGTTGAACGAACGGTAGATGAACAGATTCATCGGCTTGATCAGGGAGATCAAGCCCAGCCCGAGGTTGATCAGCGGATAATACGTACCGCCGGGAAGATCGATGCGCAGCCAGTCGGCGAAAGTGCTCAGCTTATGCGGCGGTACGTTCAGATAGTCGTGAAAGGTTTCGGTGAAATACCAATCGTGGTCGTAAAAAATGCGCCCTTCATAGATCGTGTGCGTCAGATGCACGCCCAGGCTCAGCAAGACGAAAACGACGAACAGCACGCCGATGACGGCGCTGTGCTTTTTCTTGTTTTTGCCGGTGGGTTGCGTCATTGGGCTACCGATCGTGTTTATTTCATTGTCTTCACTTTTCCAAGGTGCGCAAGGCGGCCGATTAACCGGACGGCTCAGCTTCCCGTGTCGGCGGCAGCTTCGAAATGACGATCAGCGCCTGGTAGACGCCCAGGCCCAACTGTCCGGCGGCGTTGGAAAAATACAGGTATCGCGTTTCGCCGTCGTTCTCCCGCAACCGTTCGCGCAGAGCGGCGATGACCGGCGGCGGCAGATGCTCGTCGGGAAGCGGAAACGCCTCGAAGCGAAGACTGGGGGGAAGATCCGGATTTTCGCAGTCCAGCCGCCGGCCGAACAATCCGGCCGTGCTGCTGAAAAGAGGAATGACCAGCGCCGGATCTCGCTCGCTGACGACACCGCCGGGCGCGAAGTCCCGGACGCGGCAATCGACCGCCGCATGGCGCGCGATCCCCATGTCCCGGAGGACGTCGTTGGTCGCCCACATCCAATCTTTTTGCACGTTCAGCCAACGGCGGCTGTCCGGACGAACTTCATCGTCGACGGCTCGTCCGTTCGGGGGGAACACGCGCAACGATTCGGTCTTCTCCCAAACGCCGACGATCAACACGGCGGCGGTCAACAGCGCCACGGCTCGGCGCATCCCGGCGATGGCGAACAGGCTGTAGGTCGTGGCGATCAACCAGGGCAGAATCATCGCGTAGAAAATCATGCCGTCGTGTTTGTTGCCGCCGTTGAGAATGATGTCCAGGCCCAGGGCGGCGTAAAACGCCACGCAAAATCCCAGGTACAGGTCCTGAAACCGGAACCGCCGTTTGCCGATCCACTGGAACAGGCTGAAAACCGTGAGTACGCCGCCGAGGAGCAGAAAACGCGGACCGACGAACTCGTGAACCATGCCGGCCAACAGCGAAGCGTTGAACGATCGGACCAAAGGAATCAGGCCGTCGCCGGCCGGCAGAAGATAGGAGGATTTCACTAAATAATAATCATAGAGGCCGTTGAAAACCGGCACGGCCGTCAGCAGCGTGAACAGAATCATCGTACCCAGCCGGACGATCCATCGCGGATGGTGGCGGAGTTTCCGGTACAGGTTGAGCGCGGCGAAAAGGAAAATCGGCGCGCTTTCCAGCAGGGAAATAGTGTGGGTCGAAATCGCCAGGCCGACGCAGGCGCCGATCAAGGCGTAGCGAGTCCATGAACCGATTTTCCCCAATTCCGCCAACAACAGCGCATGCGCCGGCAATAGAAACGCCAGAGCGTGAAAATGGAAATCGAAGGACCGGCTGTAGTCGTCGAAAATCGGCAGCGACAACGCGGCGACCACGCACAGCCAGCCGGCGCGCCGATCGGCAAGCTGTTCGCCGATCTTCCATGAGCCCCACAAAAACAGCAGCAGATAAAACGCGTTGAAGGCGCGCAGAAAATAAAGATTCACGTGCGTGACGCCGGTGACCAGGTGCAAGACGATATTGGGCAGCACATAACAACTTTCGCTATGGTAATCGGTGAAATAGCCCGCCAACGACGCGTACAGCCCCGGATTGTCTATATAATAATAATTGGAAAACAAAAAATTCTGGTAGAAGAACAGGTCGTGATCCAGCATCATCCGGCTGTCGTAAACGACGTGCACCGCGGCTACGAACGCGGCCAGGGCGAAAAACAGCAAATAGGCCGTCGTAATGGCCGGCGAGCGTTCGCTTGCCGTTGCGTCTGAGTGATCCGGTTTGATCTTGAAACTCCTTAATGGTGAGAACAATTTATCCGGTCGGGCGGCTTACTGCAATTGTGTCGAAGCCTCCGGCAGCGGTCGAGTGGAAATCAGCGCCAACACATTCGCCGTCGGCAGGTTGAAGGTCTGCATGCGGTTGTCGATCCGGAACCAACGGCAATCGTCCCCGGGCAGGGCGGGACATTCGCGTCGAATGATCGCCGCCGATTCCTTCGCCGTTCCTTCCTCTCGGAAAAAAAACAACGTGACCGAAAATCCGAAATCCTTACCCCAGTTCGTTTGGCGGTGAACAATGGTGGGATCGATGATTTTTTGCATCTCCATGGGCGGCGCCAAGTGCAGGGAATGCAACTTGCCGGCCGCGATCAAATCATAAGCGATGCCGACGGCGTCCATTTCGATAAAAGCCGCGGCATCGGGGGAAGCGAAAAATCCTCGAAACCGCAACGGCGTGTATCCCTGCGCGCCCATGTCCCGCAGGCGTTCGACGGTTTGCCGCGACCAATCGGCGGGTATCGAAATGCGCGTGCGGTTCTCAGGGTTGAGCTCCGAAGTTGCGGTGATTTCGTCGAGCATGTCCGCCTGTTGCCACGCGCCGATTATCAGCACCGTGGCGATCAGCAGCGAACGAAGCAACTCGGCGCGGCGATGTAGTTCGACCAGATTGTACAGGCCGACGACGGGCAGAAAGCCGATCAGCGAAAACGCGCCGATCAGATCGAAATGGGAGCCGGCGTCCCGGGAAAAAAACGCCTGACTCATGCCGAGCAAAGATCGGAAGAGCACACGTCTGAACTCCAGTCACCGAATACGATCT
>CALBTQ010000538.1 GCA_937967875.1 uncultured Pseudomonadota bacterium | reverse complement strand
TTCACTGTTTTCCCTACTCGACCCTCTTCCGAGCTGGGGTCATTTTCGCGTTCGGCGGCATGACGCCGAAGGCGTCGGCGGTGAGCATGATGATGTGGGTCGGATGATCGGCCAGGCCGTCGGATTCGGAGTTGGGGATGAAGTTCAGCGGATAGGAAGCGCGCGTGTTGACCGTCAGCGAGCCGTCGTTGAGGTCGATCAGGCGCGTGGCGTGATCGATGGCGACGTTCTCGAGGATGGTGCCGAAGCGACGCGTACAGGCGTAGATTTCCGGCTCGGCCTCCGGCGAAAGGTTGATGACCTTCGCGTAGCAGCCGCCCTCGTAATTGAAGATGCCGTTGTCGGACCAGCCGTGCTCGTCGTCGCCGATCAGCGTGCGGTGCGGATCGCTGGAGAGCGTGGTTTTGCCCGTGCCCGACAGGCCGAAGAAGATCGCCACGTCGCCGTCGGGACCCTGGTTGGCCGAGCAGTGCATGCCCAGCACCTTTTGTTGCGGCAGCAGGTAGTTCATCACCGAAAAGACCGATTTCTTGATTTCGCCGGCGTAGGCCGTGCCGCCGATGATGATCGTCTTTTCAGTGAAGTTGGCGATGATGAACGCTTCGCTGTTGGTGCCGTCGATTTCCGGATTGGCTTTGAAATTCGGCGCGTGCAGCACGGTGAATTCCGGCACGAAGTCGGTTTTTTTCGCCTGTCCGGGATCGCGGCGGAACATGTTGCGCGCGAACATGTTGGCCCAGGCCGATTCGTTGATCACGCGCAAGGCGAGGCGGTATTTCGGGTCGGCGCCGGCATAGCAGTCCTGCACGTAGATGTCGCGACCCTGGAAATAGGCGCGCAGGCGCGCTTCGAGCGCTTTGTAAACCTCGGGCTCGATCGGCCGGTTGACCTTGCCCCACCACACCTTTTTGCTGTTGAAGCGGTCGCGTACGATGAATTTATCGTTCGGCGAACGCCCGGTGTATTGGCCCGTGCGCACGACGATCGGCCCCTCGTGGGCGATCAAGCCTTCGCGTCGCCGGATGATCTGCGAATACAACGCCGGCGTGGGTAAATTGCGGTAAACGTGCCCCAGGTTTTTGAAGCCCGGATAGATGTCCTGATTTGCCAATTTCAGCCTCCTTGGCGATCTATTTTCATTCGCGAAATTTTTTGTTAACGGATGCGTTTGGACAACCTATCCATTATGAGGGTTCCACGGGCAAATGCAATCTTTGTCTGCTGATTTTCCCCATGGCGACGGTTTGGACGCGACTGATTGATTGTTTTTCGGAAATTTTTTTTGCGTCTGTCCGGATGCCGAAATTTATATGGCCTCCTTGTTTTTTGCTTTGACATATCAACTAGTTGAATTGGAAAAGAAGAGGTTTTTATTGTTAATTTTCAACACCGGTCACCCGATAAGACAATATAGTTGAGTGAAACTCAGGGAGCATTTTTTTTTAACGGCACCGCATCCGAGGAAAAAATTGGGTCTGCTGAAAAATATTGCGACGAAATTTCTAGTCATTTTAACGATAAGCGCACTGGCTTTCATCGTTTTTTCCATCGTGAGGAATTTTCAGCTCGCCAAGCGGCATACCGATGATTTGATCCAGCAACAAGCCATGTTGGCGATGGAATACAACCTGGCGGTGCGCAATTACATCTCGCACGTGGTGCGCCCTTATCTCAACGAAAAGCTGGACGGTGAGGAATTCGATCCCCAAGTGATGTCCTCTTCGTACGTTTCGCATCAGTTGTTCAACCGGGTGCGAGAAAAGTTTCCGGAGTATATCCTCAAATTCTCATCCGTCGATCCGCGCAATCCGGCCAACACTGCCGGTCCCGACGAGAAAAACATCATCGAGTATTTCAACGCCAATCCGGAAAAAAGTATTTGGCTCGGCGAAATCGATATGGACCAGAAGGAATATTATGGCATTTTCGTGGCGCGGCGGATGGATCAAAGCTGTCTGCAATGCCACGGCGATCCTCACGATGCGCCGGCGAACCTGATCAAAATCTATGGCGATCAAGCCGGGTTCAAGCGTCATGTCGGGGAGACGATCGCGCTGGACACGGTGGCGATTCCCAAATCGCAGATCAACGATACGCTGCGGGCGGAACTCAACCAGCATCTGTTGGTTTCCATCCTGTTCATTTTGTTGACGATGCTGTTGGCTTTCATGTTGTTCCGGCGTTTCTTCTCGCACCCGGTCGGCCGCCTGGCCGCGCACTTCGATCGGCTGAGTTCGTCGGATGACTACGCCAGCATTCAACCGTTGGCGACCAAAGGGCAGGATGAATTTTCCGTGCTGACCCGCAGCTTCAACATTCTGGCCGCGAAATTCAACGAGCATCAATCGAGTCTGGAACGACAGGTGCACGAGCGCACGCTGGAACTGGCCGAATCCAACGAGGTGTTGGCCAATGAAGTTCAGGAACGCAAGCAGGCGGAAAAAACGTTGCGGCTCAACGAGCGTCGGTTGGAAGCCATGTTGCATTTGACCCAGATGTTCAATTGCACGCGCCATGAAATCATCGATTTCGTGTTGGCCGAGATCGTCAAACTGACCAAAAGCGAGATGGGCTACATCATTTTGCTCGGCGAAGTCGAAGATGTCGAAAGCATCGGAGTTTGGACGGTCATGGGAACCGATACCCAGGCGGTCAAGCCGTTGCAGCAGGTGAACGATCATCCGTTGTTGATAAAGCTGGTGCGCGAGGCGACGCCGCACGCCGGCGACGGCAACAACGGCAACGCCGGTCATTTGTTCGGTGAACTGCTGCACGGCTCGATCAACGTGACGCGCCACGTGAACATCCCCATGATGCAGGAAGGGAAAGTGGTGGCGTTGGTCGGCGTGGCCAACAAGCAAACGGCTTACGACGACGGCGACGTGCGGCAGTTGACCATTCTGTTCGGCAGTATGTGGCGCCTGTTCATGGAAAAGGCGGCGCTGGAAGAAAAGGAAAAACTGACGCATCAATTGCAGGATGCGCGCAAGATGGAGGCGATCGGACGATTGGCCGGCGGCGTGGCAGATCGGAAGAGCGTCGTGTAGGGAAAGAGTGTAGGTCTCGGTGGTCGCC
>CALBTQ010000537.1 GCA_937967875.1 uncultured Pseudomonadota bacterium | reverse complement strand
ATCGTATTCGGTGACTGGAGTTCAGACGTGTGCTCTTCCGATCTTCCCGCAGGTCGATCAAGGCGATTCGATATTCGCCGACGACTTCCCGGGCCGCGGTAATCAAAGACAGCGGCAGCGAAGGTTGGGATAGAACGTTTTCCCAATTTCCCGTTCGTTGTTGAATCAACAGAAGATCGACGTGTTCGTTCAAGATTGACCTCTTCCTACCGCAGAATTAGCGCATCCAGCTCGTTCGTCGTCTGCGCGGCGTGCGTCGAACGGCGGGATTGCTGTCAAGTAAGATAGACAATCGACAGTTTTGTGTCGAGAGTAGGGCCGGTGGAGGCTATCGATTTGTTAAATAATCGGTGCAGGAAATCCGACCATTACTACGAAACCGGGAGCTTTTTTTTCGCCAGGCAGGCGGCGCGTGTTTGCCACAGGTCGGGGGAAAACAAAAGGAGCAAATGTCCCATAACGGTGGCGGCGAGACGAAATGCGGATTTGCTTTTCTTGAGTCGGTAGTCGTAGATATTGGCCACCTCGGCGATTTTCGGATGATCGCGCAATCCGGTCAGCAACAGCGACGTATTGGCGGAAAAACCGCGACCGCGAAAGGCCGTCTTTCCGTCTTCATGCAAGAGGCGACGAAGAAATTGCGCCCGGTAAGCACGATAGAAAATCGTGAAATCGGTCAGACCGGGATAAGGAAAAAGAAAGTTCAGCAGGACGTTGCCCAACCGGCTGACGAAGCGTCGATGAGCCGGAAAGCCCACCTGGCCGCCGCCGGTCATGTAGCGCGAGGCGATCACGATGTCGTAGCCGGCGACGATCGGTGTAAGCATGTCGGGCAGCAGATGCAGATCGCTCGTGCCGTCGCCTTCGCAACAGACGATCGCCTGTGCATCGTCGTGCTGGACCGCCGCCGAGAATCCGGCCCAAAACGCGTCCTGCACTCCCAGATTTCGCGGTTGCTTGATAATTTGAATTTTCCCCGGATAGCGAAGGGCGCACGATTCCAGAACGGCCGATGTGCCATCCGTGCTGCCGTCGTCGACGGCGATGATGAAGATGGAATGCGAAGCGAGAACGGCGTGCAGATCGTCGATCACCGCGACGATGTTTCGTTCTTCGTTGAAAATGGGAATGACGATCATGACGCGAAGCGGCGCGGACTCATCGGCATGCGGAGTCGCGCTTTGTCGTTGCTTTTTGTTTTCGACGCTGAAACGAATCATACTCGTTCTCCCGTCGTGAAAATGGCAATTTATCTCAATTCATGTCGAAAGAAAAGAATTGGCGAGAGACGGTTGTTATTTTATTCGTACAAAGACGGCCACGAGCTTGCCGGGGGAATCTACAGAAATGGATGGAGTTCATTATTTTAACGTCGCCACGGCCTGTTGCACGCCGGCGAGCGCCCGGGCGGCCAGGCGGTCGGCGGGGCAGGCCTCGCGCAGCGGATCGGGGTCGGCGAGCAGACGATCCATCTTCTCCGCCAGCGCCTTGGGCCAGTGGTCGTCCAGCGGCGTCAGCCACCGTTCGAGGTTGAACTGGTGCACCAGGCTGTTGACCTTGGGCGCGTAATCGAGCGCGACCAGCGGCGTGCGCATGCGGCAGGCGAACAGCAGCGGGTGCATACGGAAGGAAATCAGCGCACGCAGCCGGCCGATGAGTCCCATCAGCGTGCGCGCGGGCAGCAGGCGCGTGTCCAATAGATAATACGGGCCGTCGCCGAGCCGCGACAGAATCTGCCGGGCGACGATTTCGTCCTCGGGCAGCATGGTGGGAATCAGCACCGTGGCCAGGCCGCGTTTGGCGAGGCGATGGGCTTCGGCGGCCAGCGCGGCGACCATCGCTTCGACGCGCGCTCGTTGCGGACGGTACAGATCGTCCATTTTGAACCAGGCGCAGGGCACGATGCCGACCGCCGGTCGATCCGTCGGGAGATTCGAGACGCGCCAGGCGGCGTCGACGGCGTCCGCGTCGGCCGGTTGCAACAGATGCGCGGTGTCCTCGCACACCGTCACCGTGCGCGGAACGTCGGCGGCGGCCAGCACCTCGGCCGAATGCGCGTCGCGCACGATCAGCGGGCCGGGACCGGCGACGGCGCGGCGGGTCAGTATGTGCCCGAACGTCGTGTCCAGCGGCCCGGCGCCGACGTTGACGAAGCCCGCGTTGATGCCTCGTTTGTGCGCGTAGCGGATCGGCGCGAGCACGCCGGCCAGCGTGCGCAACGACAGGTCGTGGATCCAATGTCCGCCGGCGTACCACAGCGCGTCGAGCTCGTCGATCTGCCGCTTGAGCAGCGGCCAGCCGCGGTTAAGCCAATGCCACCAGCGCAGACGGCGCGCCAGCGGCGCGTCGAGCGCCAGGTGATGCAACAGCTCGTCGATTTTTTGTTCGTCGTTTTCCGGCAGATGCTTGGCTTCCCACCCGGCGGGACCGAGAGTGATCATCGTCAGGCGCGAGCCGGCCGGCAGCAGCGGGCGGACGGCTCCGACGAAGGCGCGCCAGATGGCCTCGTCGCCGAAATTGCCGCATCGGTACAAGCCGAGCAGGCCGATGGTCAGCGGTCGCCGTCGATCGTTCATGCGCCTTCCGTCAAGGTGGTACTCCCCGATCGTAGAAAGAGCGGGACGGAAAAGCAAACGATTACTGTTTGGGTCCCAGCAACGCTTCGGCGATGATCTCGGCCAACAGGATATGGCCGTACTTGGTCAGGTGCATGCGCGAGTCGATGAACAGGAAGCGCTCGCGGAATTGATGAAACACCGGATTCGGATCGACCAACAGCACGTCGTTTTCCTTGGCGATGCGGCGCAGCTCGTCGTAGAAAGGCAGCAAATCCTCGCGCCGGCGTCGATCCTTGGTCCACGTTTCGGGCAGTTGATAAACGGCGACGTACGAGGGCTCGAGCACCAGCACCGGCCGCGCGTTGTATTGACGGCACAGGGCCAGCGCGCGCGTATATTGCGCGTTGAACGATTTCAGCGGCGAGCGCAGGTTGTTGGCCACGCTGTCGAAAATCACGAGGCCCGGCCGGTAAACCTTCAGATCGTTCTCCAGGCGGTCGAGGACGTAATCCATGTTGCGCGCGCACATGCCCAGGTTGATCGTTTCGGTCGCGGCATTGTCGTCGGCGCGCATAATGGCCTGCAGACTCATCGGCCAGGAGTGCTCCCAATTTTGCACGAACGGGAATCCGGCGGTGCTCGAGCCGCCGTAACACAGGATGCGCGGCGTTTCCGTCCGGCCCGGCGGTTCGCCGGCCGTCGGCGCGGGTTTGGCGAGTCTGAAGAACAAAACGATGCTCAAGAACAAGGCCACCGGCGTAAGGATCGCGAAAAGCAACGGATAGAACAGCGGATGCTTCGCCCAGGAGCGCCGGCGCAAGACGCGCAACGCCAACGGCAGCAGGCCGGCCAGGGCGATGCTGACGATGACGAAAACGACGACCAAGGCTTTGATCAAAAACCGCGAGGAGAAGATCGGCGAGAGAAAATCGAGAAAAATATAATGAAAATAAAAAACGGCGAACACCAGCAGGCCGTCGAGCGTAAACAGGAAAATCAACAGCGGCCGCGTGAATTCCCCCAGGAGGCGAGCCAATTTCCCGGTGATGAGCAGCAGCCAAAACAACAACGCGGTGAGGCCGGCGGCGAGCAGCGCCATGAACGGCAGCGAAAAAACGATCATCCGCCAGTACGAGCGCGTCGCTTTGCTGCGGTCGGAAAGGACCACTTCGCGCACGTGCACGCGATCGAACAACCGGATGCTGCCGGCCGGCGTCATGGCGATTTCGAAATCGCCGTCCATCTGCGGCAACGGCGGGTAGGCGATGTTTTCGTCATCCAGGACGATCAGAATGCCCTCTTTGTCCTTGGCGAATTTGAGCTTGCCGCCTTCGCCGGGCTGCAGATTCGGCAGCGGCTTTTTCTCGGTCACCATCCCGTCGTTGTAGGCCAGCAGCGCATGGTCGTAGTCCGGCGAGCGGCTCAGACGCAGCACGACCGAGTTGTCTTCAACCTTGTTGATGATGAAATGCAGCACTTCGCCCGGTTCGATCGTGTAATTCAGTTCGACGCTACGCCAGCCTTGTCCTTTGGGCAGGTTCAGCCGGGCGTTGTTGAGCGACAGCGAATATTCGCCGATCGGCGAATAGAACAACAAGCCGTCGTCGGAGGTTTGCGGTCGAAAAACGAAGTCGGAGAACAGAATCGACAACAGAGCGAAGAAAAATACGAAAACCAGCGCTAAAAACGCCAGGCGCCTGATCGGGAGGATTTCGGATATCGCTTTCATTTCGCTGGTCGAGTCACTCCGTCGGTACGTGGGCGACGATCGCCGCCGATTCATCGATCTGCATGTTGCGCGCGACGATCGGTCGCGGCGTACTCGGGCTTGGCGGATAGAACATGATATCATAAAAACCGGCCGGCATCTTTACCGTAAATTGTCCCGCCGGATTCAGAATCGTATCCAGGTTGTGCCCCTGGCCGGAGGTGATGCGCACCCGCCAGCCGGTGGCGATGGCCGCGCCGCGATATACCGTGCCGCTCAGTTCGTACAGATCGACGATCACGTTGTAGGTCGTATCCGTGTACACGCCCAGGTTCGGTACGGTCAAATACGGGCCGGCGACCTTGCGCGCCAGCAGATCCCAGTACTTGTTCACCGTCAGGTTGTACGTGTCCGCCGCCAAATCCAGCGAGTAGGCGCCGCCCGATTCGATCTGCCGGCAGCGCTTTCGGTTATAACTGGACCAGCCCAGCGGCGTGGTCGGATCGGCGCAGACCCGCATGTAGTTCAGCGGATTGCCCTCTTGATCCTGCATCACGCCGTCGAGCACCACGCCGGCGTCGAGCGCGAAGGTCATTGAATCGCTGTCGCCGATCACCACGTCGCTATGCGAAGTCAGCGCCGCGCCCACATCATAGGGCGGGTCGAGGTGGATAAAATACGTGCCCGGCCGCAGCGAGAGCGTCCCCGTGCCGGCCTCGATCGTCGTAGGCGACATCGGCCCCATCGCGCCCTCGGGCACGACCTCGACGTCGAAATCGACCGTCTCCCCGCCGAGGGTGACGGTCACGTCGATAGTCTCGTAGTCGAATTGATAGTCTAAGGTGGTGTCGCCCGCGACGATCGCGCTGCCGATGGAATACACGCCTTCCTGCGGCAGTTGCGGATACGCGCCGCTGAAATCCGAGAGCATGACGATGTATTCGCCCGGCTGCAGATGGATCGAATAATTGCCGTCCGCATCGGTGTTCGCGCCGGTCTGGGCAATCATGTGGTTGGCCAGCAGGAGAGGGTTGACCGAAATGTTGGGCATCGGCGAACCGTCGCGGTCGGTGATTTGGCCGGACAGAACGTAGCCGCCGTTCAAGGTCAACGGCAGCGTCTGGTCGCCCGTAAACGCGTATTGCTCGGTGTACAACGGGGCCAGTTCCGGATAGTCCGACGCCACCGCCGAGACCGAGTACGTGTTGGCGTACAGCGGCATGGCGTAATCGCCGTTGACATCGGTGCGCACCGAACCGACCTGCGTGAAATCTTCGTAGGGGAACACCTGAACGCCCACGTTGTCCACCGGTCCGTCGTCGGCGCTGCTCACCGTGCCGCTCAGGGTGAAATACTCCAGGTCGAAATCGAAACTTTCGTCGTCGGCGAACGCGTGCCCGTCCAGGAGTTTGATCGTCTCCTGCGGCGCGGCCTCGTTGGCCGGACCGTTGTTGGACATCATCAAGTTGCCCGTCCCCGGCAGGACCGGCAGCACGAAAAAGCCGTTGACCAGCGTCGTGGTGGAAAACAATCCGCCCGAGCGGTAAATGCCCAAGTCGCTCAGCGGCACGCCGTCCGGATCGTAGACGAATCCGTCGATCATCGCGTAAGCCGTGTAATCGTCGACGGCCGTGTACAGCGCCAAATAGGTGAACGTGCGCGGGCCTTGTTTGATTTTCAGGTCGTGCAGGCCGCCGGCCAGGCCCGAGGGCGCCGCGGCGGTGATCTGCGTGTCCGAAACGATCTGGACGTTGGTGAGTTCGAAATCGTCCAGATAGAGCTTATCGATGTGGTCGGTGAATTCCGTGCCGGCAATGGTCACGGGCACGGCGTAGAAATTGTGACCGGAATCGGGCGTGATCGACTCGACCGTCGGCTCCATCGTGTCGTCGTCGGCGGTGTCGTCGTCGCCGGTGTCGTCGTCGGCGGTGTCGTCATCGATGGTGTCGTCGTCGATGGTGTCGTCGTCGATGGTGTCGTCGTCGATGGTGTCGTCGTCGCCGGTGTCGTCGTCGGCGGTGTCGTCGTCGGCGGTGTCGTCGTCGGCGGTGTCGTCGTCGGTGGTGTCGTCGTCGACCGTGTCGTCGTCGACCGTGTCGTCGTCGATGGTGTCGTCATCGATGGTGTCGTCGTCGATGGTGTCGTCGTCGCCGGTGTCGTCGTCGACCGTGTCGTCGTCGACCGTGTCGTCGTCGGAGCCGTCATCATCGTAGTAGGTGTCGTCGTCATCGTCGTCGTCATCGTCCATGGGTGTGCGCGCGGCTTGCTCATCGTCCCCATTGTCGCACGAACTGCCCATGGCGGAGATCATCACGACGATCATCGTCATTGCGGCTAACCATTTCATCATTCGTCCTTCCCCAAAATCCTGCCCTTTTCCAAATAGTGTACCGAAAAGAAGGCCATGGTGAAAAGAGCTCCTCTGGAAATGAAAAATGCCGCCGCCCGTAGTGGTGAAACTATAGATAATTGAAAATACGGCGGTTTTTTGTTGTTGAGTATCT
>CALBTQ010000536.1 GCA_937967875.1 uncultured Pseudomonadota bacterium | reverse complement strand
GATCGTATTCGGTGACTGGAGTTCAGACGTGTGCTCTTCCGATCTCCCCTTGTCAGGGGTCGGATGGTCCGGGTGGGCTGCAATTTCCAGGGCTGCCGCCCTTCGCTACTGACCTGTGCCCCTCCGGGGCTTGCGGGTGACCCAGTTTGGAAGTCAGGAAAAAATTCGTGGGTGATGGAAAGGGATCACTTCCTCTTCCGCTAAAGCTATTGCGGACAGGCCAATCGTCGCGTTAACGCGCTCCTCCGTCTGGATGACAGAAGCGACTCTACCTTCTCCCCTTGATGTCGCGTTCCATGTCGCGTTCTTCCTGGCGGCGGCGGATGGTTTCGCGTTTGTCGCCTTTTTGTTTGCCGCGGGCGAGGGCGACTTCGATTTTCGCGCGGCCTTCGGTGAAGTAGAGGCGCAGCGGCACGCAGGTCAGGCCGCGTTCGAGGATCTTGGTGGCCAGCCGCATGATTTCCCGTTTGTGCAGCAGGAGCTTGCGCGGCCGTTTGGGGTCGTGGTTTTCGCGGTTGCCGTGCGAGTACTCGCTGATGTTCACGTCGATCAGCCAAGCCTCGTCGTTGCGGATGTCCACGTAGCCGTCCGAGAGGTTGCAGCGCCCTTCGCGCAGCGCCTTGACCTCGGTGCCCACCAGCGCCAGCCCGGCCTCGAAACGGTCGAGCAGTTCGTAGTTGAATCCCGCTTTGCGGTTGACCGCGATCGTCTTTTCGCCTTTGGCCATAATCAATCCAGGGTGACGGTGAAGCTCGCGTCGGCCGGGGCCCAGATGCGCAGCATTTTGTTTTGATAGAGCCACTTCACGCCGGGGTCGGCGTCGATGTCCGGCATTTCGTCGAGGAACGCCGCGACCATGCCGCCTTCGGGGCCGACCGAGAAGGTCCAGGCGTCGCCGGACCAGTCGAGCCACACGCGGCGGTCGTAGCCGAACTGCCAGACCTGCCGCTCGCCCAACGCGAGGTAGTGCCCGCCGTCGATGTACGCGTGGCCGGCGCTCGCGGTCGCGTCGGTGCGCAGCAGCAACGTGCGCGCGCTGGTGGAAACGTCGACCGAGCCGGTCTGCGCGGCGGTCAGGTTGCGCACCCGGCGCACGTCCTGCGCGAAGAGGAAGTCGGTCGCGGTTCCTTCGATGCGCGCGGCCACGGCGTCGTCCAGGGCGTCCCAGGTGACGTCGCGCGGCGCTTCTTTGGTCAGATTGTAGGGCGTGGCGACGCTGACGATCCGCGCGCGTTTGGCTTGCGTGTCGATCTGCGCGGACAGGCTGACGTGCTCGATCATCTGCCCGTAGGTGAACGAGTGGATGTTGATCGAGGTGTCCAGCACGATGTCGCCGATGCTGGAGTTCACGCGCACGTCCACGCCCGCGTTTTCCGGCTGCCACGAACCGCCGTCGGCCAGCAAGGTGAACGGATAGCCGCTGTCGCCGCCGCCGTTGCCGTGCCAGAGCACGCCGTAGGTGTGGTTTTCGTCGGCGGACATGTCGTCGACGGCGATCAGGTAGTCGCTATCGGGGAAAAACACCGTGCGTTCGAACTGCGCACCGTTCCAGGCGCCCTGGCCGGTGACGAAGGGCGCGGCGGCGTCGGTCATGCCGTCGACGATGAAAGCGTCGTTGCCGCCGACGAGAATGACGGGATGGGGCGCGGGCGGCGCGTTGCCGTCGACGGTCGGCACGTTGTGGTGCTTGCCGAGCATGACGACCGCGTGCTCTTCCCACTTGATGTAACCCGGGTCAAGCAACAGCGATTCGCCGCGCGCGTACAGCGACACCGAGAGGTTGTCGCCGTGCTCGTGGCCCGCGCCGGCCGTGCGCGCCTGGCCGTATTCGGCAAGGAAGAGCATCCACGAATCGTCTTCGCCCCAGCCGCTGCGGAAGACCGCCTCGCCGGCTTCGACCATAATGAAATTCGGGCCGAACCAGCCGTCGGGCGGCGTGGGAGTCACCTCGTCGTCATAGGTGGCTGTGATGTGCACCAGCGTGTCGGCGCAATGCTGGGTAAACATCGGGTACGCCGGGCTGGTCAACCATTCCCAGGCGAGCAGGCCGTCGCTCCAGACCGGGGCCATCAGGCCGTTGATGAAGCCTTCGCTGTTGGCGTCGTCGATCGGCGGCGTGGCGCCGTTGGGCAGGCGGATCTTCACGATCCATTCGCTCTGGTCGTAGAGCTTGGGGTTGTCGACCGGGTTGACGACCTCGACCTCGGACCAGGTGCAGTTGGGACCGATCAGGCAGAAGTCGCGTTGCAGCAGCGTGGCGTCTTCGCCGATCAGGTGGTTGTACATCACGAAAAACGGCAGATGGTTCACCGCGCTGTAGGTGGCGTAGTAGGGCCCTTCGGCCATGGCGCCCTCGACGATCTGCACGTCGAAGAGTTTGTAGACCGTTTCGGTCATGCCCAGGTTGAACCACTTGTTGGCGTCGTCGTGCTGGTTGAAGGTCATCGCGGCGATGGCCAACGCTGAGCAGATCTTGATCGAATGGTTGTTGGTCGAGAACGGCTGCCAGATCGCCAGCGTATCGAAAAAGTCGGCGTAGAGGTTTTCGACCATCGTCGTGACGCGCGCGGCGATCGCTTCGAGGCGCGTGGCCTCGATCAATCCCGTGCCGGCGACGATGTCGTAGGCGACCGCGTAGTTCATCAGCGCTTCGGCGATGTGAATGTCCTGCTGCAGAATGTAGAAGGGATTGGGGAACTCGTAGCCCATCAACTCCAGAATCGTCGCGGCCTTGTCGGCCATCACGGCGTCGTCGTCGATCCAGGCGACGAAGGCGGCGGCGATGGCGATGTTCGCGTTGGAGTACTCGCGGCCGGCGTCGTAGGGCTCGAAGATCGCATTGTAGGAAGCGTTGGCCCGGCTGCGCACGCGGGTCATCAGCGTGGCGTAGGGTTCGCGGTCGAGCCGCCCGGCGATGGTCGGCAGATCGTCGGCGAAGAACAACAGGCGCGGGTGCTCGGTGATCTCCGCGCGCCAAGGGCCGGTCGGCGGCGCGGCGGCGAACGCCTGGGCCGAGACCAGCAACACCAATATAATCAGGAACGGCCGTAACTTACGCATGATGATTTCCCCCGTTCTTGCCACCGCCTTTCCGCGGGGCATTAAGCCTAATGGAAACCCGGGAATTTATCCAGGGGAAAAATAAGGCGAATCATGCCGCAGTGCGGCGAAAGTGGCTGATTTATAATCAAAAATTAAGGGGCTGTGGATAAAAATTTCTTGCTTCCGACGAGGAGTGGAATTATAATTCGATTACGCCTCGAATGAACGCAAATAATAATGGATCATAATCATAGAAAAATATAAGCAATGTAAATGTATATGTATATCGCGGATGAGACGACAGGTCAGGTTAGGTTGACGGAAAAAAAAATATATAGGAACCCGGCCGGGATATCTCACAAAAAGCGTGTTCTTTTAATACAAAACAAAGATACGACGAATGCCTGGTGAACATACAAGGTCGACAATGTGTCTAAAAGGCAAACGAACGTCGGTGAAAGGGAACACATCATGGCCGAAACCAGAACCATCGAATTGGTAGGGGAATCGCCCCTGGGGTGGGCCGATGCCATTCGCCAAGTGATCGATCAGGCGAAATCCGATCGACTCGACATCGCGACGATCGGATTGGAGGAAATGGACGTTCGCACCACCGATAATCACTTGGATCTTTACCGGATACGCACGAAAGCCGCCGTTTACGATCAGAAGTAGATCGATTCATTTTTCCGCCGCTGTAGCGCGAAGGTGCGCGTTTGCGCATTCTCGATTCTTCCGGGAAAATATTAAATATCGGGGAAAAATTCCGCCGACACTTGCATCGAATATAGAGGTTCGATATCAATCGGTTGGACGGCGAAATCGCTTCATGTTTGACTTGTCGCCAGCGGCTGTGCTAAGATATTTTGATCTACGAGGGGAGGGTCGATGAGCCACGATCAGGAAACAGTTCTGTGCCAATCCTGCGGCGCGCCCAATTCCCCCTCCGCGACGACGTGCGCCCAGTGCGGCGCGGTGATGGCCGGCGTGCGCCAAGAGCGCGATAAAAAGCGGGCCAAAGCGGAGATGATCGAAGCGCTGCCCGAGGCCGTGCGGCAGCAGATCAGGGATCTGGAAACCGAACACGAACGGCGGCCCGACGCGGTGGGCATCTGTTTGCAACTGGCCAATCTGTATAAGGATCTGCAGAAGAAGGAGTTCGCGGTCGAGTACCTGGAAAAGGCGATCGCGCTGGATCCGGCCAACAAGTTTTTAAAGCAGAAGCTGCAATTGCTCGTCGACGGTCGCCCGCCCGACAAGGCGCGCACGATGCAGATCGAAAAGAGCCAGGCCCAAACGAAGCGCTACACGCGCTACGTGGGCATCGGGGCGGCGGCGTTGGCGGCGTTGCTGGCGGCGGTTCTGATCAAGAGCCTGTTTTTCCCCGGCGTCTTCTGCCTGGCTCCGGTGGAGGGCGACCGCGAAACGATCAACCCGAAATTTTCCGCCGACGGATCGATGATCGCCTACCTCGATCAGCCGCGTTTTACGTTGTTCGGCATGGTCGATCAATTGACCGGGCAAAAACCCAAGGGCGAGACCTGGCTGATGGTCAAGACCTTGCGCGGCAAGGGCGAGCGCGTGGTGAAGATCGCCGCCGGCCGGAACGAGGACGTGGAGTTCGCCTGGCGGCCGCAGCACAATGAGCTGACCTTTGTCGCCTATCAGTTCGAGGACATCGAAAAGAGCTCGCATACAATCTACTCGGTTTCGATCGACGGCAGCGAGCCCCGCAAGTTGGTCGACGGCCGCGATTTCGCCTGGTCGCGCGACGGCGCGTTTCTGGCATATGTACGCACGAACTGGAGCCGGCCCGAGCAAAACGGACTGTATCTGCTCAACGTCGATTCGGGGCTCGACAACAAAATCAGCGACCTGGATTGTTCGAACCCGAGTTGGTCGCCGGTCGATCAGGAGTTGGTGTATCAGGCCAAGGAACGGTGGATGTACCGATTTTTAATCAGCGGCGATCTCGACGCCGATTACATCGAAAACGCGGAGAAAGCTAAGCGGAGCTATTTGTTCGCCGGGGACATCTACCGCTACGACTTCATTTCCGACGCGACGGTCCGCCTGAGTCAGACCGGCGGCTTGCGCTCGCCCATGTACAGGCCCGACGGGCAGGGCATCACCGCATTGACCTATACCGAGGACGGCGAGGGCGGCAACACGCTGGTGGTCATGAACCGCGACGGCGACAATCAGGTCAAGCTGCTGACCCCGGGCAGTCAATACGAGATGTTCGGCGCGTATTGCTGGGCGCCCGACGGCAAGACGCTGGCCTTCGAGGGGTTTTTTCCGCCGCCGACCGGTTCGGTCGACGGACCGGCGACCGGCATGCCGTCGGGCATGAGCCTGTTCGTGCCGGCCAATAAAAATTATGTTTCCGACATTTTCGTCGTCGACGCGGACGGCGGCGGATTGCACCGGCTGGATACGGCCCGCCATCCCTTCAAAAAGAATCCCGTGTTTTCGCCGGACGGCAAGATTCTCGCCTTCGAGGTCATGTACACCGACTTCCGCCGCGAGATCTGGGCGATGAGATATTAAGGACGCGCGCCGATGTTTTTCATTTTTCCCATCGGCCATGAAGAAAGCACGGTCCGCCGGTTTCCCTATGCCACCCTTGCGCTGATCGTATTGTGCGTCATGATTTTTATCGGTACGCAGGCGATCATGGTGCGGCAGGTGCGGCAGGAGCAAGAAATCGACGCGCAGCTCCAACGCCTCAAGGTGCAGGTCTATCTGCAATACCACGAGCAGCAAAAGGGCGGGCTGGTCACCGGGCTGATCGACGAGGACGCGGGCAACTGGAACGAGGTTTACAAAAAACTCGGCAAGAACATCGAGGATTACTGGCAGGCCTTTGCGGCGGGAAAATCCGTGCCGGCCGACGATCCGCTGTTTGTGCTTTTTCAGGAACTCGCCTTGCAGAAAGCCGAGATGCAGGAGCGGTTTCTTTTGCAGCGTTTCGGGTTGATTCCCGCGCGGCCCACGCCGGTGGCGGTGATCACCTCGATGTTCCTGCACGGTTCGCTGTCGCACCTGATCTTCAACATGCTGTTTCTGTTTTTGGTCGGCTTTGCGCTCGAAGGCGTGTGGGGCCAGGCGATGTTTACCGGCGTTTATCTGCTGGCGGGCGTCGCCGGCGGCCTGACGCACGTGCTGATGCACCCCGGAATGAGCGAGCCGGTGATCGGCGCGTCGGGGGCGATCGCCGGGCTGATGGGCGCGTTTTTGTTCCGCTTCCATCGCATTAAAATCAAATTTGCGTATTTCATCTGGTTTTATTGGCACGTGCGCATGGGCACGAAGATGCTGCCGTCGCTCATCGTGCTGCCGTTCTGGCTGTTCATCCAGGTTTTCTACGTGGCGCTGGGCGCGGAGGACATGCACGGCGTCGCCTATTGGGCGCACATCGGCGGTTTTGCCTTCGGCTTGCTGGCGGCGGTCGCGCTGCGGATCGTCGGTTTTGGCGACAAGACGATCCGCGAGGAGGACGAGGAGGATCTGGAGAAGTTCAAGCGCGGCGAATACATTCCGCTGACGCGCCCGCCCGATTTCGGCGAGCCGACCGGGCCGCTGAGCGCGGCGCAACGCCTGGAGGTTCTGCGCGGCCTGCTCGATCGCGGCGAACACGCGGCGGCCAAGGCCGAGGCGGACGATTTCATGCGTTACCTGAGATCGGAAGAGCACACGTCTGAACTCCAGTCACCGAATACGATCT
>CALBTQ010000535.1 GCA_937967875.1 uncultured Pseudomonadota bacterium | reverse complement strand
CAAAACATAGGTCCAGGAATTATTCCTGGTGTCCCGAAGTGTCCCGTTTGTCCCACCTGGGCCCATCGATAAGGTCAGGAAAAGTATCGGCTGGTCCTGGATGCCCGCCTACGCGGGCATGACAAAGAAAGTCTTTTCCCATTTGACCCTACCGGATAAACCGGGATACGGTGCGAGTTCATGTCCCTTCCTGTATTGATAAGCCCTTTGCCTGGTTTCCACACCAAGGTATAGTAAACCGACTCAGTGGGTGGGACACATGAAGCGAACGATCATTCCGTCGATATTGGCGTTGATTCTCTACCTGTGGTTGCCGGCCGACGGCGTCGGCGGCGAGACGGCGCGGGTCGTCCTGCGCGATGCGAACGGGCCGGTCGCCGTGCCATTCGAACGCACGGAGCTGAACCGGCAGGCGGTCGATCTGCCGGGCACGCCCTGGGCCGACGGCGAGGGCGCGTTGCGCTTGCTGGTCGATGGAACAAAGGATCATGCCTCGTTCTTCCCCGCGGGCACGAGGCTCGACCGCGTGGCCGCAGATGCCGCCGGGTATGTGCTCTATCTGACGTTCCCTGCCGGCTTCGCGAGTACGGGCGACGAGACGATCACCGATCCGCTGATGCATGCGCTGGCCGAAACGATGCGGTCGGTCGCCCCGGGCCGCAACGCGCGCCTGCTGGTTCGCGACGATCCGCGCGACGACTATCGGCCCGTCGGCGAGCTGTTTAAAGCCCCTGCGCCAATCGGTCCCAAGCCCTACGAAACCAAGATCCGCGTCGGCCCACCGGGATTCTCGCAACCGCAGGCGGCGGGCTTTCTGAACGGCAAATCGATCTTCCTTTCGCCGGGACACGGCTGGTATTACAACGACAGCGACGGCTCCTGGCTGACCCAACGCCCGAACACCAACGGCATCGTCGAGGACTTCTCCAACCCCGAGGCGGTGCTGCAATACCTGCAACCGTACTTCCACAACGCGGGCGCGTCGGTCTACACCGTGCGCGAACGCGACATGAACACGGCGATGGAGATCGTCGACAACAACGACGACGGTTGCGCGACCATCGGCGACTGGTGGGCCTCAACCTCCAGTCCCGATTACTACGGCGACGACTACCTGGTGGCCGAAGTCTCCTCGACCGAAACGGCCACGGCGACCTTCACCGGCGCATTGCCCGCCGACGGCTACTACCACGTGTACGTGTGGTACACCGGCGGGACGAACCGCGCGACCGACGCCCTGTTCACCGTGCGCCACGCCGACGGCGCGAGCGCCGTGCGGCTCAATCTGCAACGCGACGGCTTCACCTGGAAGGACTTGGGACGCTACTACTTTCTCGCCGATGATCCGCCCAAGCGCCGGCAGCTCGTCGTCTCCAATCAGGGCGGCGACCCGACCACCTTCGTCGTCGCCGATGCGGTGCGTTTCGGCGGCGGGATGCACGAGGACGCCGACAAGCCGCGTTGGGAAATGTCGGGCCTGTACCATGCGCCGTTCATGGGTTGCGCCGATTGCGCGACCAACACGGTCACGACCATGGCGCGCTACACCAAGTGGGAGCACGAAGCCTGGGAAGACGGTCTTTACCTGAGCTGGCACACCAACGCGCCCGATCCGGGCACGGGCACCAGCACCTTCGCCTATTCGTCCTACGGGTGGGACGGTACGTTCAACGGCGTCGAGGGCAGCCTCGAACTGCGCAGCTTCGTGCACAACGAGATCGTCGGCGACATCCGCGCCGGGTGGGACGCCTCCTGGTACGATCGCGGCCAGCACACGAATTGGTACGGCGAAATCAATCCCAACTACAACGACGAAACGCCGGGCATCATCTTCGAAGTGGCCTTTCACGACACGCCGTCCGACGCCGAACAGCTCAAGCAGCCCGCTTTCCGTCAGTTGGTGGCCCGGGCGGTGTATCAGGCGGTGGTGCGCTACTACGCCAACCGCGACGGCCTGACGCCGCGCTTTTTGCCCGAGCCGCCGCTGGCGCCCCTGGCGGTGATGGACGACGGTGCGCCGCTCGTCTCGTGGTATCCGCCGATCTTCGATAACGGCGGGCTGGCCGGAGACGCAGCCGAATCCTATCGCCTGTACCTGAGCCGCTCGGGCAAAGGCGTCACCGACGCGATCGACGAGACGCTCACCGTGCACAAACTGGGCTCATCGGCCGATGACTCGTACGTCGTCTATCTGCGCGTGGCGGCGCTCAACGAGGGCGGCGAAAGCTTTCCCACCGAAACGCTGGCCGTCAGCACCGGCACGGGACCGCGCGTGTTGATCGTCAACGGTTTCGATCGGCTCGACAAGTACGCCAACGTGCCCGAGGACTACTACGGCGGCGGGACGATCTACCGCGGCTACCTGCAACGGATGAACTCCTACGACTACGTCATCGCCCATGCGCGGGCGTTGGCGGCGGCGGGCGTGGATTTCGACTCGGCCAGCAACGATGCGGTGATCGCCGACGAGGTCGACCTCAACGATTACCCGGCGGTTGTGTGGATTTGCGGCGAGGATTCGACGGGCGACGAAACGCTCTCGACCGCCGAACGCAACCGGTTGATGAACTACCTCGACAACGGCGGTGCGTTGTTCGTTTCCGGCGCGGAAATCGGCTGGGATTTGTGGGAGAACGGCGACGCGAACGAGCAAGCCTTTTTCACCGATTACCTGCGCGCGCAATACCAGGCCGACAGCAGCGGCGTGGGCGAGGTGACCGCCTCGGGGCTGTTCGCGGGCCTCAACGCGTTCACCTTCGATTATCTCGACTACCTGATCTACGCGGCCAACTGGCCCGATGCGATCGCGGCGATCGACGGCTCGACCGATCTGCAATACGCGGGCACCGAATACGGCGCGGCGGTCGTCGCCGACACCGGCACGTTCAAGGTCGTCTACCTGGGTTTCCCCTTCGAAACGATTTTCGCCGAGGACACGCGCGCGCAGCTCATGGCGGTGGCGATGGACTTCCTGCTGCCCGCCGGCGATGACGATACCACTGACGACGACACGATCGATGACGATACGGTCGACGACGACGATACGCTCGATGACGATATAGTCGATGACGACGGCGCGAATGACGACGATTTCATTGATGACGATTTCATCGACGACGATGCCGCCGACGACGATGCGATCGACGACGACGATGACGACAACGACGATTCGTCCATCGTCGATGATGATGATGACGATGACGACGGCTGCGGATGTTGACGAACGATTGAGCGTAGCGAAATCCCGCCAACGGCGGGACGACGGCTGCGGATGTTGACGAACGATTGAGCGTAGCGAAATCCCGCCAACGACGGGATGACGGCTGCGGCTGTTAATATTGCGGAACTTGGAATTTCGAATGCGGAATCAAGGCCACTCGCATACCTTTGGCTATCGCTAAACCCGTAGTGTCAGAAATCGTGGTCATTCCGTATAACCCCGCCGGCTAACCGATAGACAGCGCGCACATCTGTCGTTATGATACGCGCCGAACATCCGTGAGCCTGCACCGACGATTTCAATCCCGCACACGAAAGGAAGCTGTTATGCCGGTCATCCGTTGGGAAAAAGTGGATTCGGTGGCCAATGTGATTATGGACCAGGGCGAAAATCGCCACAATCCGGAGTTCATCGCCGATTTCCTGCGCGTATTCGATGAGGTTGAAGCGGACAAATCGATCCGGGCGCTGGTGCTGTCGTCCAGCGATCCCAAAAACTGGTCGCAGGGCATCGACCTGACGTGGGTGATGAGCATCCTGGGCGACGAAGTGAAGCGCGAGCAGCTCAAAGGTTTTCTCAGCGGGCTCAACGATATGTTCGTCAAGATGCTGACCTTTCCGATGCCGGTCATCGCCGCGATCAGCGGCCACACCTTCGGCGACGGGGCGATCATGGCGTGCGCGTGCGACTTCCGTTTCATGCGCGCCGATCGCGGCTTCTTCTGTTTCCCCGAAGTCGATCTGAACATTCCGTTCCTGCCGGGCATGTTGGCGATCGTCCGCCGCGCGTTCCCGTACTACAAGCTGGAAGAGATGATCTTCACCGGCAAGCGCGTGGGCGCGCAGGAGATGGCCGAACATCACGCGATCGTCAAGGCCTGCCCCGATTTGGAATCGCTGCAGACCGAGGTGATGGCCTTCGCCAAAACGTTCCAGAAAGAGCGGGGCATCGTCCGCGAACTGAAAAAGCGGATGCATAAGGAAATTCTGGAGATTATCGAGAAAGAGGATCCGCCGTACATCAACTCGATGCAGTTGCTGGCCTGATACGCACACAATACTGTATGACGTGACGGCTCGGTTCAGCCGAAAAGCATCCCATGTTACTGAATGAGGATGCGTTCCTGTTGCATGGTTTGATAAATGGTTTCGGCGATCAGACGGTGCCCGAGCGCGGTAGGGTGAACAAAATCCAGGTATAGTTGATCCGGAGGGAAACCGGAGGCTTGCATCCGGGTGAGGATGTCCACTAACGGTGCTTCCCATTTGCGTCGTTTGTTGCGTTCATCCCAATTTATCTGGTTGTTTTCTTTGGACAAGTACTGAACGATCAGCATCGAGGCATTGTGCTCATCCAGCAATTCCCTGATTTTCGCCAAGTACGTTATTTCTGTTATTGCATCGTTGCTGTCACGCGGTTTTTCTCGTTTATGGTAAAAGAAATATCGGAACAGATACACAAATTTGCTACGAAACAATAGTGAATTAAGCGGATTTGCGGAGCTTGGACGAGCGGTCGTCTCGTCGGCGGGATTGTAGGCGACATCATAGGGATTGCAGTAGACGATCACCAGATCCGGTTGGAACGAAAGCATATATTCGCGCAGATACAAATAAACCTGCCGCGAGTTATAACCATGAACGCCGGCATTAAGCGCTTCAAAACGGTTATCTCCATTATTTTCATTGAGAATAGTTTCAAGTTGCATCGTATAGGTTTCCGCGGCCTCGACGCCCGCGCCATACGTGCAGCTATCCCCCATGGCGATGATGCGTTTCAGGTCGGTCGGCTTTTCCTGCGGCGGTGAGGGCCGGTCACGGAAGTAATGATCGTTCTGCCAACGCCAGCCGAGGATGGGCTCATATTCAACTCGTTCATCGCGCTGCAATTGGCTTTTCACATCGGATTTGTTCTGGAGGTAATAGCGGGACGCCCATTCGGCGCCGGTCAGAAAAACACCCAGTACCAGCAAGGCGAAAAACAAATTTCGAATCGTTTTTTTCCTTTTCCGCATTCACCAACTCCCAATTCCCACCGTGCTCGAACGGCAAATAAAAACCGATTTCTTGCCGTTCTCCGATTGACATCACGGCGCGCACCGGCAAACGTAGCAGGTTGAAAGCGAATTATATGTTGGCCGATGGGCAATGTCCACTTTGGTGGACATATCTTGAGAAGGTGAGAACGCGATGGGCAGCGATATACACCGTGTGTGTTACGGCAAAGGGATGCTTTCGCTGACCGGCGATGATTCGTCGCATCGTTGGCATGTGTTGGAGCCGCGCGAATCGTCGCCGTTGCCCGATCTCACCGCGGCCTTTCAACAAGCCTGTCGCAAGCCGCTCAATAGCGCGCCGCTGCGGGATCTCGTCCAACCGCACGAGCGCGTGGTGATCGTCACTGCCGACGGTACGCGGCCGTTGCCCAATCGCGTTCTGCTGCCGCTGCTGTTGGCCGAACTGCCCGTGTCCGACGAGAACGTCACGATCCTACTGGGCAACGGCGGGCATCGCCCCAACACGCCCGACGAACTGCGGCTGATGTTCGGCGAGGAAGTCCTGCGGCGGGTGCGGATCGTCAACCACGACGCCTTCGACCAAAACCACTTGACGCAGGTGGGCCGGGCCGGCGACGGTTCGCCGATCGTGCTCAACAAGCATTACCTGGAGGCCGACAAGCGCATCGCCGTCGGGCTGATCGAGCCGCACTTTTTCGTCGGCTATTCCGGCGGCGACAAGGCGGTCATTCCCGGCGTGGCGGGCATGGAGACGATCCTCCACCTGCATCGTCGCGAGTTGATCGCCGATGCGCGCAGCACCTGGGGCACGCTGGAGGAAAATCCGATCCGACGCCTGCTCGAGGAAATGGTCGCCGTTTGCCCGCCCGATTTTCTGCTCAACGTGACGGTCGACGCGGCCAACTCGATCACCGGCCTTTTCGCGGGCGATCACCTGGCGGCGCATCGAGCGGGGTGCGCCTGGGTAAAGGAGCACTCCTTCGTGACGGTCAAGCAAAGGTATCCGTTGGTGGTGACTTCCAACTGCGGGTATCCGCTCGACCAGAACATCTACCAGGCGGTGAAGGGTATCGCCGCGGCGGCCAACATCGCGCGTGACGATGGGGCGATCTTACTATGCGCCGAATGCGCCGACGGCTTTGCGGGGCATCGGCATTTTGCTGAAATCATGCGGCAAGGAGAAACGGCGGCCGACGTGTTGAAATGGATCGCTGCTCAGCCGGAGACGGTCATCGACCAATGGCAGGCGCAAATTCTTGCCCAAATTTTGATTCGAGTTCCCGTTTATGTGTATTCCGCCATGCCCGCCGGACAATTGCGGGAAATCAAAATGTATCCTCTTGAAGATCCTGGAGATTTTTTCGAGCAGAGAATTAACCGAATGTACAACAAAGAAGTAAATATAGCGATTTTACCGCTGGGTTTTCAAACTGTGCCTACTGAAAAAAACTAATTCAAATTTTGATTCCATTATTAATAAATTAAGATCGGAAGAGCACACGTCTGAACTCCAGTCACCGAATACGAT
>CALBTQ010000534.1 GCA_937967875.1 uncultured Pseudomonadota bacterium | reverse complement strand
ATCGTATTCGGTGACTGGAGTTCAGACGTGTGCTCTTCCGATCTGAGGTTGACGAGCAACAGCGGTGCGCCGAGAACCAGGAAGACGCCGACGGCCGCGAACTTCAACCGCCGCCAAAGCGGCGTGACCTGCGTGTGTCCTTCGCCGAAGGTCGATTCGCCGAGCCACCAGGCGAAGCCCACCGAGGGCAGGTAGAGCATGTAGCCGGCGTTCAGGTGCGGGCCGAGGTAGAGAAACGGGGCCATCGGCAGCGCGGCCAGCACGCCGAAGACGACGCCCCGCCAGGCGTCGAGGCGGCCGCGGCGCAAAAACAGGTAGAACAAAAACACGCCGGCGGCGATCAGCAGCGGCGCTTGCAGCGCGTCGGCCCAACCGATGGGCAGGGCGGCGCGGTTGAGCGGCGCGAACAATGTGCGCGGCACGTGGCGAAACAGGTTGCCCAGAATCACGCCGGGCAGCGGATCGTGCAGGCGCGCGGGGCCGCCCAGTCCGCCCAGGAGCGTCAGGCGCGCGACGAGCACGGCGGCGACCGGCGCGCCGGTGGCGAGCAGACCGACGATCATTCGTTTCAGCGGCGGGCGTTGGGCGGAAAAAAATATCAGAGCCGCGTAGAGCAGCGGCGCGACAAAGGCGACTTCCTTGCTCAGACACGCGGCGAGCGTCCAGAGCGTCGCCCAGACGAGCGACCGGCCGCGTCCTTCCTGCGTATAGCGCGCGAAGCACAACGCGCCGCCGAGCACAAAGACCGTGGCGACCAGATCGAAGCGCGCGCTGAGCCAATGCAGCGTGCCCGCGTGCGCCGGGTGCAGGAAGAAAAGCAGCGCGATCAGCAGCGCCGCGCGTTGGTTGATCAGCCGTCGAGCGAGTGCGAAGAGCAGGGTTGTGACCAACGCGTGCAGCAGCAGAATCGTCAGCCGGTGCGGCCACGTGACGTAGCCGAAGAGCGTCGCCGCCGGCACGACCGTGAGTTTGCCCAGCGGCCGCCAGTACACGCCGACGTCGGGCATGAGCAGGAATTTCAGCTTGGCGGTCGAGTCGAGTTGCGCGGCGAACAGCAGCGGATTGTCGTCGACGATCGGTCCGTCGGCGAGCGTCCAGCCCAACAGCGGCAGGGTCAGCAGAAACGCGATGAGAAAAAAAAGCGGCCAGGCGATCTCGCGCCGGCGGGCGGTCATCGCACCAGCGAGCCGATCCGGGTGAGCTGTCCCGGCGGCCAGGAGAAGTAGATGACCATCGCCTTGCCCTTGATCAGCTCGAAGGGCACAAAGCCCCAGTAGCGGCTGTCGTTGGAATGATCGCGGTTGTCGCCCATGCAGAAGTAATGGCCGGGCGGCACCTTCTTGGCGGTGTCGCCGAAGCGCAGCGTGTCTTTGTCGTAAAGCACCTGGTGCTTGTTGCCGCCGATGTCCTCGATGAACAGTTCGCTGGTCTGGTTGAAGCGCGCCGGATCCTCATAGCGGTACAGGCCCGCCTTTTCCTTAGGCACCGGCTCGCCGTTGATGAACAGTTCGTTGCCGCGCGCCTCGATCGTGTCGCCGGGCAGACCGATCACCCGCTTGATGTAATCCTTGGACGTGTCCTTCGGAAACTTGAAGACGATCACGTCGCCGCGTTGCGGTTTGCCGAAGATGTCGATTTTCTCGTCGGAGAAGGGAATCGGCAGGCCGAAGACGAACTTGTTGACCAGGATGTGGTCGCCAACGTACAGCGTGGGGATCATGCTGCCCGAGGGGATTTTAAACGCTTGCACGATGAAGGTGCGAATGAACATCGCCAGCACCAGCGCCACGAGAATGGCCTCGGTGTATTCGAGCACCACGCTGTGCCGCCAGATGGGCACGTGCTGATCGATATTGTGTTTGACCGCGCGCGTATGCTGGAGAATTTTGTCGAAATCGTCGCCCGCCATCGCTTCGCGCAGGTGCGCCAGGTGCTCTTCCAGCTTCCCCCGCTCCATGGCCTGCGGATGCCGGCTCAATTCCTTTTCGGCGCGCCGGAGCTGCTTGGCGGCTTCTTTGCGCAGTTTGGCGAGTTTGCGCGCAACGAACATTCTCTCATATCCTCCCGCGACAATGCGGTTGAAAGACTGCCGGAATCGCTAGGGTTGCAAAGCGGATCCCGCGTGGCGAAGTGCTGACACTATTGGTTCTTTCGCCCGGGTTGTCAACCGAGAGCGGCCGGACGATTTGCGCAATCGCCGCCGCTGTGTAAAATGACTGCTTGACGTTGAGCGTGCTAAAAACGGGCGGCTGATGAAAACGTTATCGATTTACATTAAAATGATCGTCTACTTTCTGGCGATCAGCTTGTTGCCCATGGTGGCGCTCAGTTTCCTGGCTTATTACCAGGTCAACGAGGTCATCCGCAACGACAACCGCGGCATGTTGCGGATGGTTGCGGTGGACAGCGCTTATAAAATCGAAAGCGAACTCTACCAGCGCATGGTGGAGGTCAATGCCTGGTCGTTGCTGCCGCAAGCCGACCAGTCGTTGCGCACCGGTCACGCCTCGCCGGCCAACGAACTGTTCGACAGCCTCATCGCCGCTTACCCGATGTACGATCTGTTGGTGCTCGTCGATGCGCGCCGGCACGTCGTCGCGGTCAATCGCCGGTCGCATCTGGGCCGCAAGCTGCCGCTGGAAAAGCTGATCGGCACCACGTTGTCGGATGGTCCCTGGTTTGCCAAGGCGGCCGAGAAGGGCATTTATCTGTCCGGTTTTCTGCACAGCCCGGAAATCCAGCAGTTCTACGGCACCAAAGGGGAGACGCAAAACATCTCGGTGCCGATCAAGGCCGCGGACGGGCGCATTCAGGGCTACCTGGTCGCCTACCTCAATTGGGCGTACATGCAGGATATGCTCGACGTCGTGCAGGCTTCGCTGACCGACCTCTATGCCGCCATGGTGTTCATGATCGAATTTGACACGCACAAGCTCATCGGTCATCGCGACGTCAATTTGTACGGCGAGCAGTACATTTACGAAATCGATCTGGCCGGCCAGGTGGAAAAAGCGCGTGCCGGCACTTTCGAATACAACTGGCCGGTGCTCAAGACGATCGGCTACGCCCACGTGCGCTTGCGCGACCAACGCATCTCGCTGCCCTGGCTGGTGTGCGTCGAAGTGCCCAACGACGTGATCTACGTGCAGTCGAAGTTCATGCGCGACGTTTATCTGTTCATGACGCTGGGCGCGGCGTTTTTCATCGTGATCATCGTGTACTTCATCGCCCGGCGTTTTTCCGAGCCGATCCTCAAGCTGGTCGAGGGCGCGCAGCAGATCGCCGCGGGCAACATCAACATCGAGATGACCGTGGACAGCGTCGACGAAATCGGCATTCTGGCCAACGCCTTCAACCAGATGCTCGACGCCCTGCGCGAGCGCGACGAGCGCTTGCAGACGACCAATCTCAAGCTGGAGGAGGCCAACCGCCTCAAGAGCGAATTTCTGGCCAATATGAGCCACGAGCTGCGCACGCCGATGAACTCGATCATCGGTTTCACCTCGCTGGTGCTGCAACGCGCCGGCGACAAACTGCCCGAGTTGCATCAGCAGAATCTGGCGAAGGTGCGCAAGAACGCGCTGCATTTGCTCAAGCTGCTCAACTCGATTCTCGACCTGTCCAAGATCGAAGCCGGCGGGATGGACGTGATGGTCGATCATTTTTCGTTGCGTGCGTTGATCGAAAACTGCGTGTCGACCATCGCGCCGCTGGCCGAGGAACGTCGCCTGGAAACGAGCGTCGACGTTCCGCCCGAAGACCTGAAGCTGTTCCAGGATATGCAAAAGCTGCAGCAGATCCTGCTCAATCTGTTGGGCAACGCGGTGAAGTTCACCGAGAAGGGGTACATCCGCGTCGGCTTCGTGCAGTCCGAGGACTGCGGGTTGGGTCATCTGGCGCACGAAACCAAAGGCGGCTGGGTGCGTATCTGGGTGGAGGACTCGGGCATCGGCCTGGAGGACAAGGATCTGGAAACGATCTTTTCCGAATTCCGGCAGGTGGACGGATCGCCGACCCGGCGCTACGGCGGCAGCGGTTTAGGCTTGGCTATTTCCAAGAAGTTGGTAAAGTTGCTGGGTGGTGATATTTCCGTGAAAAGCGAACCGGGATTTGGTTCCACGTTTACCATTGTAATTCCGGTGCGTCACGAGTCGGCTGCCCCGCTGGTGCGGGAGGAAACCGGACACGAATTGCCCGGCTTCAAAGGTGTGGCGAGGGAGGCGGGGTCTATCCGCACGTCCGACGGGTCCGCGGACGGAGAGGGAGAAAAGCGATGATGCGCAAGATCCTGGTGATCGAAGACGTGGAAGACAATCGCGAGCTGTTGGTGCAGTATTTCGAGGGACGTTTCGAGATCTACGAGGCCGAGGACGGGCGCCAGGGATTGGAAATGGCCGAACGCATCCGCCCCGATCTGATTCTGCTCGATCTGTCGCTGCCCGTGCTCGACGGCTGGCAGACTGCCGCGGCGATGAAGGCCGACGCGCGCCTGCGCGACATTCCGGTGATCGCCATCACCGCCCATGCGATGGTCGGCGACGAGGAACGGGCGTTGGACGCGGGTTGCGACGCGTATCTGAGCAAGCCGATCGATTTTTCGGAATTGGAAAAAACCGTAAGCAACGTGTTGGGTGAATAGTGGGAGCTGAAGCGAAAGTGCACAAGATTCTGGTCGTCGACGACAATCCCGACAATGTGGACCTGCTGACGCAGTATTTATCCGGCCTGGATTACGAAATCATTCCGGCCTACGACGGGCAGGAAGCGCTGCTGAGCGTCGAGCGCGAAGACGTCGATCTGATTCTGTTGGACGTCATGCTGCCGGGCATGAGCGGCTTCGAAGTCTGCCGCCGGCTCAAGGCGAACGAGGGCACCGACTTCATTCCCATCGTGCTGGTCACGGTGCGCGACGATACGCGTTCCAAGCTCGAGGGATTCGCCGCCGGAGCCGACGATTACATCACCAAGCCCTTCGACATCGAGGAACTGTCCGCGCGCGTCAAAAGCCTGCTGCGCATTAAAACGTTGCAGGATCAACTGCGCGAAGCCAATGCGAATCTCGCCGAAATGTCGGTGACCGACGGGCTGACCGGCATCTACAATCACCGGCATTTCATCGAGCGGCTCGAGGGCGAAACGGCCCGCGCCATGCGCCATCAACGGCCGCTGGCGGTGGTCATGCTCGATGTGGATCACTTCAAGCTGGTCAACGACCGGCACGGGCATTTATTCGGCGATTACGTGCTGGTCAAACTGGGCAAACTGATGACTTCCATCGCCCGGGCGGGCGATCTGGTGGCGCGCTACGGCGGCGAAGAGTTCGTCGTGCTGGTCACCGAGACCGACGGCGCGGCGATGCTCGCCGAGCGCATCCGCCAGGGCGTGGAGCAAGCGGAATTCGACCACGACGGTCACCGGGCCGATATCCGCATTTCCGCCGGCGTTTGCCAGGCGTTGCCGGGTACGGTGGAAAACGGCAATGAGCTGCTGCGCATTGCCGATGAAGCGTTGTATGAAGCCAAGCAATCGGGCCGCAACCGCGTGGTCGTGCGGATCAAGCAAATAAACGAGTCGGCGTAGGCATGGGGGGAAGATGAGCGCCAGTCCCACGGTGTTGGTGGTGGAAGACAATCAAGACGTGCGCGAGATCATCACCGAGTTTCTCAGCGCTTATGGATTTACCGTTATCAGCGCGATCGACGGCAAGGAAGGGCTCGACCTGTTCAACAAAAAGAGTCCGGACTTCGTGCTGGCCGATGTGCTCCTGCCGCGCACCAACGGTTTTCAGGTGTGTCAGACGATCAAGACCGGTCCGCGTCCGGTGCCGGTGATTCTGATGAGCGCGTTGTACAAAAGCCGCAACCTGCAACAGGAAGGCAAAGTCAAATACGGTGCGGACGATTACCTGATCAAGCCGCTGGACCTGATGGACCTCGCGCGACGCATCTGCAAGCTGCTGGGCATCGAGCGGCCCAAGCCGTTGGACGCGCCGTCGCCCGAACCGGTGATCACCGAAACCGACGTGCAGCCCGACGTGGGCCTGGCCGTCGACGACGAAGGCGATCTGGAGCGCACGCCCATCGAACAAGTGATCGGTTGGCTGTTTCAGCAGCAAAGCACCGGTCGTCTGGCGATCGATTCCTACGGCATCGTGCGCACGATGTACATCAAAGAAGGGCTGCCGATCTTCGTACAATCGACGGTGCGCGAGGAAGGCTTCGCGCATTTGCTGCTCGTCGACGGGAAGGTGACCGCCGAACAACTGGCCGAAGCCGAACTCAAGGCGCGCGCGACCAAGACCATGCTCGGCAAGGTGCTGGTCGACAACCAGGCGATCAACAAGGCCGATCTGGCGCAGTATCTGATCAAAGAGGTCGACACGCGCCTGATGCACATTCTGCAATTGCCCGCCGGCAAATACACGTTCACCGAGGACACGTCGTTTCTCGAAAAAATCCGCCGCCCCGAACTGGATATCTTCGACCTCGTGTATCATGCCATCCGGCTTTATGCGCCCGACGAACGCCTGCGCGAACGCTTCGCCCCGCGCCTGAAGCGCCGCGTGCTCAAGAACGAGGAACTGTTGGCCTACGCCGGCCGCTTCAACTGGGAAGAAGACCACCTGGACGCGTTCATTCTCATCGACGGCGCGCGGACCATCGCGAAACTGATCGAGGAAACGGGGCAAACAGCCGAAGTTATCTGGCAACTTCTATACACGCTCGAGGTTTTCGGCATCGTTCGCTTTCAATGACGCTTGACGAACCTCCGATTCGTGCACTATTGTAGATCGGAAGAGCGTCGTGTAGGGAAAGAGTGTAGATCTCGGTGG
>CALBTQ010000533.1 GCA_937967875.1 uncultured Pseudomonadota bacterium | reverse complement strand
AGGTCGTATTCGGTGACTGGAGTTCAGACGTGTGCTCTTCCGATCTGGCGTTGCTTTCGGCTGCGCAAAAGCATCTGAAGCGTAACGATCCACTGCCCGCCGTGCAGTGGAGCGAGCAATTGCGGCGCGAGTATCCGACATACAAGGAAAGCGAAACGCGTTACACGCTCGGCGAGGCTTACGAGGCGGCCGGGCAGAAGAAAAAAGCGGTTGCCGCCTTCGCCGAGGTCGGCCTGTGGCACATCGACAACTACGCCAACAAGGCCAACGCCAAGCTGGCGGCCTATCGCAGCGCCGGTTGGACAATCAATCCGCCGCCGCCCGCCGCAATGTGGGCGAAGATTCTGACCAACATCGAGGAAAACAAACACTACACCGCCGGCGTGCTGGCCACCCGGTTCGCGCGGCTGTATCCGCAGTCGCCCGACGCCTTCCGCGCCAAGCTGGTGTACGCCGACACGCTCGGCGAACGCCGCAAACACAAGGACGCCAAGAATTACCTCGCGACGCTGGCCAAGGCGGCGCGCACCAAGGACGAGCAACTGAGCGTTTCCCTGCGCCAGTTGCGTTACGAGAAAAACGTCACCTCGGCGAAAAAACGTCAGGTGTACATGCAGGCGGTGAAATGGTCCGCCAAACACGGCGTGCACGCCGACGGCGTCATGGGCATGCACAACCTCGAATGGGACGAGCGTAATTACGAGCAAGCCGCTTCCTGGGCGGATAAGGCGCTGAGCGAGAGCGAGCGGTTCCTGATCGCGCCGGCGCAGGTGCGCTGGCGGGCCGGCTTCGCACGGTACCTGGCGGGTGATTCCGGCGCGGCGGTAAAGCATTTCCAAGAATTTCTGCGCGAGCACCCGGATCATTCGCGCGCCGACGCCGCCCTCTATTGGCAAGGACGGGCACTACTGGCGCTCAATCGAACGGCCGACGCCAAGGACGTCTTCACCCGGTGCGAGGCCAAGTGGCGCGGTACGTATTACGGTCTATTGGCCGAGGTGCGTTTGCTGGACCTGGGTGTGCCGCCGTCGAAATTCATGACGTTCACCGCCGATATGGAAAACGATAAAGTCGTCGCCGAAACGATCGGCGTGCCGGTCATTCAGGCGGCGTGGCAGCAGGAAGGCGGCACCGGTCCGCACCTGGACAAAGGCGCGCGGGCGGCGATCGACCATTACGCGGAGAAGGGGCCCGACGCGGTGCGCGAGGTTTTCCGCGCCGTGCGCGAGATGATCGCGGTGGATTGCGGCGACGACGCGCTGACCGCGTTGGACTTTATCCGCGAGCGCGCCTATGCGACGGCCGACGGCGCGTATTTTCTCAGCGTGGCCTACGCGCTGGCGGGCGACAACCTGCGTTCGATTCACGCGGCCAACGAAGCCTATTTTCACACGATCGAGGGACGGATGCTCGACCCGGACAACCTCGTGCTGCAGCGCCGTTTCCCCATCGCCTACCGCGATCTGATTTTCGCCACGGCGAAAAAACACGGCCTGGATCCGTATTTCGTATTGGGCGTGATCAAGCAGGAGAGCGCGTTTCAAATCAAGGCGAAATCCTGGGCGGGCGCGCGCGGACTGATGCAGGTGATGCCCGGCACCGGCGCGTACATCGCGCGCAAGCGCAAGATCAAGGGATTCAACACCAAATCGTTGTTCAAGCCGGAGGTGTCGATCGATTTCGGTTGCTGGCTGCTGGCCGACCTCAAGCAGAAAACCGACGGCGATCTGCCCGCGATGCTTTCGGGCTACAACGCCGGTTATGGGCGGCCGCTGCGCTGGTGGCCGCTGCACGACGGGCGCGACTACGACGAGCTGGTCGAGCTGATTCCCTTCGCCGAAACCGAGGGGTATGTGAAGGCGATCATGCGCAATTACGAGATGTACCTGCGCCTATACAAAGACGGTCGCGATGATTCGCCGCGGCCGAGTCTCTTTTACGGTTTGACGAAGCCGGTCAAACAGTTTACGGATTGAGCGGTTGTCAAACGCGCCGTCAAGCGCTATGTTCGGCAGCCTGTTTTGTTGTTCACAGGGGTGAAAGATGTCCGAATCGGTACCGATGACCAGAGGCAGTTACGAAAAGCTCAAGGCCCAGTTGCAGCAGATGAAGACCGTCGAGCGTTATAAAATCTCCAAGGCGATCGAAGAGGCGCGCGGCCACGGCGACCTGTCGGAAAACGCCGAATACGACGCCGCCAAGGACAAGCAGGGCATTCTCGAAGCGCGCATCAACATCCTGGAAGACAAACTGGCCAACGCCGTGGTGATCGAGCCGGCGTCGATCGACGACGACAAGGTCCGCTTCGGCGCGACCGTCACACTGATCAACATGGACACCGACGAGGAAAAAACCTACCAGATCGTCGGCGAGGACGAGGCCGACCTGAAGAGATCGGAATAGCGTCGTGTAGGGAAAGAGTGTAGATCTCGGTGGTCGCCGT